>NZ_JAQKGV010000028.1 GCF_028617075.1 Rubrobacter calidifluminis
CGCCCCTCGACCTCCCCTTCCCCACCTCCTCGATCACACCCTCCGAAAGAAGCCGCCGCACGATGTTCGAGACCGTCTGCGCCGTGAGCCCCGTGCGCTCCGCGATCTCCACCCGGCTCGCCCCGTCCCCGAGCCGGATGATCTCCAAAACCAGACGCTGGTTGTAGTCCTTGACCTTCAAAAGGTTCGTCCCCGTGCGCATAGGATCACCCCCTGACCGAATTCGAACGAGTCTATTCTAAGGGCCCGGTGTGTGCAGGCCACCTCTGTTAACATAACTCAAGTTGAGTTATTTAGTAAGAGGAGGACGGGTGCTGGGAAGGTGGAAGGTAGCGGACTTCACGGCCGGAGACGGCTTTGCGGCCGGGGCGCACGAGGAGGAATTCCCGGAGGAGGGGTGGATCGGAGCGGAGGTTCCGGGGGACGTGCACACGGCGTTGCTCCGGGCCGGCCGGATAGAGGACCCCTTCTACGGTCACAACGAGGGGAGGTGCTCCTGGATCGAAGAGCGGGAGTGGTGGTACCGCACCGCCTTTACGGGCCCGGAGGAGCCGCTCCGGGAGGACGAGAGGCTCAGGCTCGTCTTCGGGGGCCTCGACACCTTCGCCACCGTCTGGCTCAACGGGAAGGAGCTCGGCTCGCACGAGAACATGTTCCGGGAGGCCGTCTTCGACGTGAGCGAGGAGGTCAGACTCGGCGGGGAGAACGTCCTCGCGGTACGCTTCGACCCGCCGCTCGAGAGGGTCTCGGGACGTGAGGTTCCGGGGTGGGCGGTGAACGAGGCGCGGCGGGTTCTCATGCGCAAGGCCCAGTTCGGCTACGGGTGGGACTGGGGGCCGAGGCTCCCGACGGTCGGGATCTGGCGCCCCGTCGAGCTCAGGCGCGAGCGCGGGGCTGCGCTCTCTGGCGTCCACTTCTACACGCTGGAGCTCGGGTGTGACCGGGCGCTCGTCGCGGTGCGGGTCGAGGCGGAACGCTTCGCCGGTCGAGGGCAGCTCGGGGTACGCGCAAGGCTGGCATCGCCGGCGGGCGGGGAGGCTGCTGCTGGCGTGGTGGACCTGCGGGGGGAGGAGAGGCTACGAGGCACGCTCTACCTGGAGGTCAAAGATCCCGAGCCCTGGTGGCCCAATGGGCTCGGGGAGCCCGCGCTCTACGGGCTACGGGTCGAGCTTCAAGCAGGCGGCGAGGTTCTGGAGAGGAGAGAGCAGAAGGTCGGCATCCGCACGGTCGAGCTCGATCAGTCCCCGGACCCCGACGAACCGGGCAGCAGGTACTTCCGGTTCGTCGTAAACGGGGTGCCCGTCTTCGCGCGGGGGGCGAACTGGATCCCGGCAGACTCCTTCGTCGGCAGGATCACGCCCGGGCGCTACCGCAAGCTCGTCCTCGCGGCCAGGGAGGCCAACATGAACATGCTCCGGGTGTGGGGTGGCGGGGTCTACGAGCACGACGCCTTCTACGAGGCGTGCGACGAGTGTGGGGTGCTCGTCTGGCAGGACTTCATGTTCTCCTGCGCCGCCTACCCCGAGGACGAGGAAATGGCCGCCGAGGTCGAAGCAGAGGCCGAATATCAGGTAAAGCGGCTCAGGAACCACCCGTGCCTCGCCCTCTGGTGCGGCAACAACGAGAACCAGTGGATCCACGACCAGAAGCACTGGGACGAGCCGGGGAGCAAGGTCCCCGGCTCGCTCTACTACGACGAGATACTGCCCCGGGTGGTGCGCGAGCACGACGGCAGGACACCCTACTGGCCCGGCTCGCCGTACGGGGGCGACGACCACAACTCCATGCAGGACGGCGACCGGCACAACTGGGACGTCTGGCACGGCAGCTTCCCCCGGCGTTTCGGGGAGCGTCCCCGGCGCGAGCCCACCCCCGAGAACGTCTCGTATGAGCGCTACGCCGAGGACGAGGGGCGCTTCATAAGCGAGTTCGGGATGCACGCCGCGCCGTCCATCCAGACCCTGAAGCGGGTCATACCAGAGGAGGAGCTCTACCATCACAGCCCCTCGATGGACCACCACAACAAAGACGAACCCAAGGACAAGGGCGACAGCCTCATGCTCACCGTCACGGGCCTGCCGGAGACGCTCGAGGAGTACGTGGACTACAGCCAGATCTCCCAGGCCGAAGGGCTCAAGTTCGCCATCGAGCACTTCCGGCGGCGCAAGCCCCACTGCTCCGGCACCCTCATCTGGCAGCTCGACGACTGCTGGCCCGGTCTCTCGTGGAGCATCATCGACTACTACGGGCGGGGAAAGGCCGGCTACCACTACGCAAGGAGGGCCTACTCGCCCGTCCTCGCCTCGTTCAAAGAGACAGATGAAGGCACGGTCGAGCTCTGGGTTACCAACGACACCAAGAGACCGGTGGAAGACCGGGCCCTGGTCTCGCTGAAGACCTTCGCCGGGAAAGTCCTGCGGGAAGAGGAGCTCACGCTCCGCGTTCCGGCGAACGCCAGCAGGCCCATCGCGAGGTGGGAAGGAGTCGAAGGTGGGAACGACCGCTACCTCTCGGTCCGGTCGGAAGGTGGCCTCTTCCCCAAAAACCGGCACTTCTTCCGCGCCATAAAAGACCTCGCACTGCCGGAGGCCGTCCCCGGCGTAGAGGTGGTACAGGAAGACAAAGATCTTCTGCGGGTCACGCTCGAAGCCCCGGCATACCTCTACTTCGTGCACGTGGAGGTGCCGGACGGACGTCCCTCGGACGACTACTTCGACCTAGAAACCGGTGAGAAGAAGGTCATAGAAGTGTGCGGACCGGTCGGGGTGGAGGACGTCCGTGTCAGCTGGAGGAGGTTCGGGGATGACGGCTAGAGATCCTTCGGGTGCCTGGGGTGGATCAACCTCACCTCCTGCCTCTCCTCCTTCAGGCGGGTGGTGATCGCGTTGACCTCTATCCCGACGAGAACCGCGAGCCCCGTGAGATAGAGCCAGACCATCAGGACCACCACCGTCCCGATCTGACCGTAGATGCGGTTGTAGTTTCCCAGATCCGCCACGTAGAAGCTCAGGGCCCCGCTCATGAAGAACATCAGGACTGTGGCCAGAAGACCACCCGGTGTGACCCACCTGTAGCGCATGTGCGCGTTCGGGGCCAGATAGTAGACAACGTCCAGCGCCAGGGTGACCACCACGAATGCCAGCAACCAGCGCCCGACGTTCCAGTAGCGCAGCAACACGTGAGATCCGGAGGCGCCCTGCGCGTAGACCAGCACCTTGAAGACCACGAGCGTCAGCACGGTCATCATGACGGTGAACCCCAGGGCTATCAGGACGGCGGTCCCCCGCAGCTTCCAGAAGGGCCGGTTCTCCGTCAGGTTGTAAGCACGGTTGGCCGCCTTGGTGATCGCGATAGCCGCCCCCGAACCCAGCCAGAGCGTGCCCAGGATGCCTCCGACGAGCAGGCCGGTACCGGTGTGCTGCAGCGTGCGCGAGACGTAGTTCGCGAGCAGCGCCGTCGCCTCCTCCGGGAGGAACCCCGAGGTGCGGTTGATCAGCCGCTCCACCGCAGCCTGAGGATCGCTGAGGGCCAGCCCGGCCAGCGAGACGATGAAGATCAGGAAAGGGAAAAAAGAGATCAGGAAGGAATAGGCGAGCTGCCCGGCGAGGCCGAACAGGTCGTTCTCCCTCACCTTCACGAAGACCCGGATCACCGCCTCCCTGCAGAAGGTGACCCTCAGGTCCGAGAGCAGCTCACTCAACGCACTCTCCCAGAAGAAGGACTCTCATCGTTTCTCCCTCTCCTCTCCGCCACCGGGCTTCTCCACCGGCTCGGTGATCTCGTCCAGGATAACCCCCACGAGCACGGCGGTCGGCACCGCGATGAGTGTGCCGACCACCGGACCTATAAGCGTTCCCATCACCAGGAATGATACGAGTATCACACCCTCCGGGAGCTTTATCTGCTGGCCCATGACCCGCGGCTGGAGCAGGTTGCCCTCGATCTGGTTGAGGATGAAGAACAGGATGACCACTTCCAGGGCCTTCACCGGAGAGATGGTGAGAGCAAGCAGGGCGGGAAGCAGCCCGCCGAGTATCGAGCCGAAGAACGGGATTATGTCCAGGAGCCCGGCCAGGATGCCGAAGGTGAGCGCGAGGGGCACGCCCAGGATCCAGAGCCCGACCCCGCCACCAACGCCGATGAAGCTCGCGATTATCACCGTCCCCACTACCCAGCCCCTCAGACGATCCCCCACCCGGTAGATGAACGCCTCGAACTCCCGCCGGTGCTCTCGGGGTACAAGCCGGAGCACCCCCGAGACGTAGGTGCGTGGGCTTATGGCGAAATAGATCGAGAGGAAGACAGCCCCTATGATCGCGACCACGAAGGAGGTCGCCGTGCTGATTAGGCCGGGCACAGAGCCCACAACATTCGAGAGCGAACCCTGCACCCGCTCCAGCAGCCGCGAGGTGTCGAAGGAGAACGGGAGGTTCTTCAGCAGGTTCTCCAGTGAGCTCAGGGTGCCAGGCCCCCGGCTCAAGATGAGGCTCTGAACCTCACTCACCAGACTCGGGATGACCAGAAGCACCACGACCGCCCCGAGCCCGGCGATGATCATGATCAGGATGAAGACCGAGACCAGCGGCGGGGCGCCGAGGTCCTCGAGCGCGTTGACGATCGTCCTCAGCACCAGCGCGACGAGCATCGCCACCACTATGACCTTCAGGACCGGTAGCACCTGGTAGGCCGCGAGCAGCACCACGACCATGATGACCGCCAGTGGCGCCCCGCGCGTGAAGCGAGAGGATGAGATCCCGGATCTTACTGCCTCCCCAGGCGTCCCCCCTTCCTCGCCGTTTCCCGGCCGGTCACTCAAGCCCCGCCTCCCGCCTTCTCCCGCACAGACGTTCCATGAAGCGCTCCACGCTCACGCAGACCAGCTCGATCGTGGACGTGCTCATCATCTCGGGCAGCGGGTCGAGGGCGACGAGCCCGATCCCGTTGCCTTCTCCCAGCAGGGCACTCAGCTCCTCGGCATCGCTCTCCCTGGCATACCAGCCATCCTCCAGCCCGGCCCGCCAGAGGAACATCTCGGCCTCCTCCTCAAAGCTGAAGACGGGCAGGGCCTCCCTCCCGAAGGCGTCCAGGGTCAGCGGACGTCCCCCTCCCCCACCCACCACAAGCCAGTAGCGAGCCGGCCTCTTCCCCGTCCCCGCCAGATCAGAGTCTCTCATCACCCCAGCAGCACCTTTCCGCCTGCATCTCCCGGAGGGGCCCGGAGCCTTCCGGCAGCCCCCGCCGGATCCGCGCCCCGCCCGGCGCATGCATCTTCCTGCGGCCGGATGCCGACGGGGAGCAGTCTCCCGATCAGTCCAGCCGCCATATCCTCAGCCTAAAGTACCGCCCAGTGTGCCGCAAGATCCAGGAACGTGGGTTGAAATGAAACCGCAGGGGGTAATCACAGGACATGTCGTAGGCGAGCGAGGATGGAGAACCTGCATGGCGAAGATAGGATACTTCCTCTCCTGCGAGGAGTTCGGCCCCGCCAGGCTCCTTGAGCAGGCGAAGATGGCCGAGGAGGCGGGCTTCGAGGGGCTCTGGATCAGCGACCACTACCACCCCTGGAACTCCGAGCAGGGCAACAGCCCGTTCGTGTGGTCGGTGATAGGCGCGCTCTCGCAGATGACCTCTCTGCCGGTCACCACCGGCGTGACCTGTCCCACGATGCGCATCCATCCGGCCATAATAGCCCAGGCCGCCGCCACCTCACAGGTGATGCTGAACGGCAGGTTCTCCCTCGGCGTGGGAAGCGGCGAGAACCTGAACGAGCACATCCTTGGCCACCGCTGGCCCCCCGCCGACGTACGGCTGGAGATGCTGGAGGAGGCAGTCGAGGTAATACGCCTCCTCTGGGAAGGAGGCGTCAAGGATCACCACGGAAGATACTACACCGTCGAGAACGCTCACCTCTACACCCTTCCCGACGAGCCGCCGAAGATCCTCGTCTCGGGGTTCGGTGAGGCCTCGGCCCGGCTCGCAGGCAGGATCGGTGACGGCTACTGCGGTGCCTCCCCGGAAGGGGATCTGGTCTCGCTCTTCCGCTCCTCGGGCGGCGCGGACAAACCGGCCCACGGCGGGGCGAAGGTCTGCTGGGGCGAGGACGAGAAGGAGGCTCGCAGAACGGCCCATCGACTGTGGCCCAACGAACAGCTCCCCGGGCAGCTCGCCCAGGAACTGCCCACCCCGGCGCACTTCGAGCAGGCCAGCTCGCTCGTGACCGAGGATATGGTCGCCGAGGCCGTCCCGTGTGGCCCCGACCCCGAACGTCACCGGCAGATGATCCACGAGTACCTGGAGGCTGGCTACGACGAGATCTACATCCAGCAGATAGGCCCGGAGCAGGAGGGTTTCTTCCGCTTCTACGAGCGTGAGATCCTGCCGGGGTTCCGCTAGGATCCTCACACCGGGCTGCGGGCGAGCTCCACGAAGGAGGCCCGCTGCTCCGGGGTGCCGAGAACCGCGAGCATGTCCCCGGGGCACAGCCTCTCCCCGGGCCCGGGGTTGGTGATCACATCCTCGCCGCGCACCAGCGCGACGATCGAGGCCCCGGTCCTCCCGCGTACCCCGAGCTCCCCGATCGTGCTCCCGGCCAGGAAGCTCCCCTCCGGGACCGAGACCCACTCGGTCTCTATCAGCTGCGAGGCACGCCGGAGCTGGGGGAGCATCCCGCTCCCGCCCCTCCGGGCCATCGGCGCGTAGAGCTCCCGGCGCACGGTGTCCGAGAAGCGCTGTATCTCCCCGGCGTCTATCCCGAGCTGCACCAGCGCCTGCCGGGCGAGCTCTATCCCGGCCTCGAACTCGGGCTGGACCGCCTCGTAGACCCCGAGGCGCCCCAGCTCCTCGAGCTCCTCGACGCTCGCCGAGCGGGCGACGATGCGCACCCCGGGGTTGAGCGACCTGATGCGCTGCACGGCGAGGCGCGCCCCGATCACGTCGGGCACCGTCACGACGGCCAGCCGCGCATCTTCTATCCCCACCGCCTCGAGCACCTCACCGGAGGTGGCGTCCCCGTAGACGACGGGGAGCCCCTCCTCGCGGGCCGCCTCGACCTTCTGCGGGTCTATGTCCAGCACGACGAACAGCTGGTCGAGCCGCCGGAGCATGCGCGAGACGAAGGTCCCGACCCGCCCGCACCCCACGACGACCACGTGCTCCCGCAGCTCACCCTCCGGAAGCTCCACCTTCATCGCGGGCTCCGTGGCCGGGAACCGCCGCCGCCAGAGCCCGTAGAGGACGGGGGCCGTGCGCGCCGCGAGCGGGGTGAAGGCCATCGTCAGGACGGCCACCGTGAGCGAGGTCGAGTACATCTTCTCAGATAGCGCCCCGCTCGAAGCCCCGGCCTGCGCGAGCAGGAACGAGAACTCCCCGACCTGGAACATCCCGAGCCCCACCGCGAAGGGAGCTATGTTCACGTAGCCGAAGACGCGGGTCACCCCGGCGAGGATGGCTCCCTTGCCCACGAAGACCAGAAGGACCGCGGCGGCGACGAGCGGGACGTGGTGCCAGACGAAGGCGGGGTCGAGGAGCATCCCGACCGAGACGAAGAAGAGCATCGCGAACACGTCGCGCAGGGGAGCGATGTCCGCGAGCGCCTGGTGGCTGTAGTCCGAGCGGGAGAGGACTATCCCGGCGATGAACGCCCCGAAGGCGAACGAGAGCCCGACGTAGTAGGTAGCGTACCCCACCCCGAGCCCGACGGCGGCGACCGCGATCAGGAAGAGCTCTCGCGAGTTCCACCGCGCCACCCGCTCCATCAGCCAGGGGAAGACGCGACTGCCGAAGATCGCCATCCCGGCGACGAACGCCGCCGCCTCGAGCGCCGAGAGCCCGAGCTCCGGGAGGCCCTTCTGCAGGTTCCGCAGCTCCGGCAGCAGGACCAGGAAGGGTATCGCCGCGAGATCCTGCACGACGAGCATCCCGATCATAACCCGGCTCGAGAGGGTGTTCATCACCCCCTGCTCCTGCAGCGTCTTCAGCACGACCGCGGTGCTCGACAGAGATATCAGAGCCCCGAACCAGACCGCCTCGAGCCACCCGAACCCGAAGAGGCTCGCCACCCCGTAGCCGAAGAGGAGCGTGAGCAGGATCTGCAGCGGCGTCCCCAAAAACGCTATGCGCTTCACGGGCCTGAGCTCGTCTATCGGGAAGTGGAGCCCGATCGCGAAGAGTAGCAGCGCTATGCCGATCTCGGCGAGCAGCTCTATCTCGTGGGCGCTACCGACCGTGAGCCCGCCGGTCTTCGGCCCGACGACGACCCCGGCCGCGATGTAGCCCAGGATGAGGGGCAGCCCGAGCCTGCGGGCGATCAGGCCGCCGAAGAAGGCGGCGACGATGATGAGCGCTATGTCTCCCGCTATGCCCATGGCGTCGCCGCCCTTTTATACTACGGGCGGCTCCTGAACCGCCGCTACTGCGCGGTCCAGCCGCCGTCCACCAAAAGCACGCTCCCGGTCACGAAGCTCGAGGCGCGGGAGGCGAGGAAGACCGCCGGCCCGACTATCTCCCAGACCTCACCGAAGCGACCCATCGGCACCCGCCGCACCACGTCCTCGTACCACGCGGTATCCTCCATCACCTGCCGCACGAGCGGCGTGGTGAAGTACGCCGGGGCGAGCGCGTTGACCAGGATGCCGTGCGGGGCGAACTCGAGCGCAAGCACCCGCGTCAGCTGCACCACGCCCCCCTTGCTCGCCGCGTAGGCCGCCTGCCGCTGCATCACCACGAGCCCGAAGATGGAGGCCATGTTGATGATCCTGCCGCCTCCCCCGCCACGGACCATGAGCTCCCCGAAGGCCTTCGAGCAGTGGAAGAGACCCCGCAGGTTCACGTCCAGGACGGCGTCGAACTCCTCCGGCTCGAGCTCCAGCACCGGCTTGCGCCGGTTGATGCCGGGGACGTTGACGGCGATATCCAACCGCCCGGCCCACCTCCCGGTCTCCCCCGCCGCAGAGCGTACCCCCTCCCAGTCGCGCACGTCAACCGCGATCGCCGTGCTCTTCCGGCCGAGCCCGGAGATCTGCTCCGCCGTCTCCTCCGCGCCCTCCAGGTTGATGTCCAGGCAGGCCACATCCGCCCCGAACCGCGCGAACCCGAGCGCTATCGCCCGCCCGAGACCCGACGCAGCCCCCGTGACGGCGGCCTTTTTGCCTTCGAGGCTGAAGATCCCCGCGATATCCTCCGGAAGCCCCTCCTGTCTTCCCAGGCTCTCCTCCATGACACCCCCAGAAAGATAAATAGTCACATCCGCTACGCCAAGCCTAGGCTACGGTGGGGGTGGCTGTCAAACGCGGTGCAGGGCGTCTCCCCATCTGGAGGCGGCGATGCGCCTGGCGGCGAGCGTACAGAACTCCTCCTCGAGCTCGGTGCCGACGAAGGCGCGCCCCAGCTCCCTGGCGGCGACGGCCGTCGTCCCGGAGCCGCAGAAAGGGTCGAAGACGAGCTCCTTCTCGCGCGTGGAGGCCAGTATCGTCCGCCGCACGAGCCGCAGCGGCTTCTGGGTCGGGTGGTAGCCGCAGAGCCTCTCGGCGGGCGGGGCGCTCGGGATGCGCCAGACGGAGGTGAGAGGGGAGGATGACGACCCCGAACCTTCGAAAACCTCGTGGTTGAAGGTGTAGCGCGACGATCGGCTCCGCGAGGCCCAGACCAGGAGCTCGTGCGCGTGGGTGAAGGCGGTGTGCAGCGCGTTCGGGGGCGGGTCGGGTTTCTCCCAGACTATGGTCTGTATGATCCTGAAACCCAGCCTGAGAAGCGCGAAGCCGACCGAGAAGACGTTGTGGTGGGTGCCGGTGATCCAGACGGTGCCGTCCGGCTTGAGTATGCGCCGCACCCCCCTCAGCCAGCGCAGGTCGAAGGCGTAATCCTCGCGCAAACCCCTCGGACGGTCCCATTCCCCCTTGTCCACCGGTGCGAGCCTGCCGCCCCTGACCGTGACCCCGCCCGAGGAGAGGCGGTAGGGAGGATCCGCGAAGACCATGTCCACACACCCCGGCGGCACGAGGCGCATGAACTCCACGCAGTCCGTACGGTAGACGATCGCCCCCGGCTCACCGTAGGAACTCAGCCGGCCCAGTTCCATCGCCTAGCGGAGGAGATCCTCCTCCGGGACCCCTTCGAGCTCCGCGACCGCCGAGAGGAACCAGTCCGGGCGCGGGCGCGAGCTTCCGGCCTCCGGGTCGTAGAAGACGTGGGCCGCACTCCCCTCGGCGGCGAGCTCGCCCTCCTCGAAGCTCTTGCCGACGCGCAGCTCGTACTCCATCGTGTACGAGCGGTTCCCCACCGAGGAGATGCTCGCTGCCCCGTAGAGCTCGTCGTCGAGGAAGACCGGCGAGACGTAGCGTACCCGGTTCTCCGCGACCACGTGCCGGGCTCCCGGGAGGTCCCCGGTCTCGAGCTCGACCCCGAGGTTCTCCGCCAGACGCCGCCAGTAGGCGAACTGCAGCGTCTCGAAGAACTCCAGGTAGACCGCGTTGTTGACGTGCCCGTAAGGGTCGAGGTCGCGGTAGCGGATCTCGAGCCGTTTTATGACTGGCGTTCTCTTCACGGCGTCCTCCTCGTCAATCTCGTTCCCGACACGGAGCCCACGGCGAGAGATTCTAACCGTCCCGCCCGTCGCAGGCCTCCATCCCGACGCCATCCTGACCGATCGAGGTGGTTTAATTGGGGTGATGGGTTACGAAGAGTTTCTGGAGCAGGGTGAGACCCTCGCCGAGGAGGGTCTCGTGGAGGAGGCACTCGCCCGCTTCGAACAGGCCCTGGCCGACGAACCGGACAACCCGGAAGCGGTGGAGGCCGTCGGGCGGGCGCTGATGAACCTGGGGAGGCTCGAGGAGGCCGCGGATTACTTCGAACGTGCTCTGGCACTCGACCCCGGGTGGGCCGCCCCGCACATCGACCTCGCCTTCCTGGCGATGCGCCGCGAGGACCCGTTCAAGGTCGTCCACCACCTGGAACGCGCGATAGAGGCCGACCCCGAGCTACCGGAAGCCTACGTCGAGCTCGGCCGCTACTACGGCCTGCTGGGCGAGCCCGATCTCGCCCGCGCGACCTTCGAGCGCTGGACCTCGGCCAACCCTGAGGACGCCGACGTCCTGATCGAGGCCGGGCTCACCCTCTTCGACGCCGGGGAGTACGCCGACTCGCTGGGCTTCTTCGAGGCCGCCGCGGAGGTGGCCGGGAATGAGGAGCAGAGGAGCGCCGCGCTCACCTACCGGGCGAACGCCCTCGACATGCTCGGCCGCTACGAGGAGGCCGTCGCCGGCTACGAGGGCGTGATCTCGCAAAACCCCTCGTGGTGGGAGGCGCACGTCAACCTGGGCATCTGCCACGACCGCAACGGTGAGCGGGAGAAGGCCGAGGCGGCCTTCCGGCGGGGGCTCGAAGAGTGCCCCGGCTCCCCGGAGCTGCGCGACGAGCTCGCGGCCCACTACCTGGCGGAGAAACGGAACCTCAGGGAGGCCCTCGCGCTCTCGGAGGAGGCGGTGGCGCTGGGACGCGACGAGGTACGCCACCTCTACACGCTCGGCGAGGTGCGGGCGGCGCTGCAGGACGACGCCGGGGCCGAGGAGGCCTACCGGGCCGTCCTCACCCTCGACCCGGAGGACCCGGAAGCGCGGGTGGAGCTCGGCCTCATCTACGAGCGGCGCGGCAGGATCCCGGAGGCCGAGCAGCAGTTCATGGAGGCGCTCAAGCGGGACCCTGACAACCCGCGCGCCCTCCACTCCTACGCCGGACTCTACTACGCAGCAGGAGACAGGGCGATGGCCGAGCGACTGCTCGAGCGCGCGATCACCTCCGATCCCGGCTACGCCCCGGCGCTCTCCGCCCTCTCCGGGCTCAAGGCCGGACAGGGAGACAGAGAGGGTGCGTTGAGGTTGATGCAACGCGCGATCGAGGCCGGGGAGAGCGACAGAAGCTACTTCGAGAACGCCCCGGAGTTCGCCGCGTTGCGCGGGGATGCGGTGTTCACGGCGCTCCTCGAGCGCATGGACGAAGACGAAGGCTCCCCGTAGGAAGCTGGCGATGTCCTTCGCCGCCGCAGCGGGAGGATTCCTGGTGGTGCTCGGTCTGATCTCGCTCGGCTTCGGACTGGGTGCCCTGCTGCGGGGCGGCAGGGGGCAGCGCGGCGGCATCGGGCCCCTCTCCGAGCGCGGGGTACACGTGGTCGCGGGCCTCAGGATGACGCTCGTAGGGGTGCTGTGCCTGGCCGCCGGGGCCTACGTCCTCTACTCGCACTACGCGGGCTAGAGGAGCCTCCCTCCCCGGGTAGCTTCATTCATGTTCCCGAAGAACCGGTCCATCTCCATGCAGCGGTCGAGCGCGATCCTGCGGCTCGTCGCGAAGCGCAGCAGGCGCGGGAGCCGGCGGCGCAGCTCCTGCGCGTGGTGGAACGCGGCGGAGAGGTCCGGGACGTCCTTCTCTATTCCCACCATCGCGAAGATCCTGGCCAGCCCGATACTGCCCAGATAGTCCAGGATCACGGCGTCTTTGAGGAGCAGCGACTCCGCCGAGGAGCCGGGAGCGCGCCCCGGCGGGTGGTGCTCTATGGCGTCGGCGACCAGCAGGATACGCTCCTCCGGGAAGTTGCGGTCGCGCAGGATGCGGGTGGCCACCGAGGCGGAGCGCTCCGCGTGGTCCCGGCCCTCCCTCAGGTTGTAGGCCCGGTAGAGCCCGATGTCGTGCAGCAGGGCGGCGAGGAAGAGCGCCTCTTCGTCGTGATCGAGCTCCTCCTCGCGCGCGAGGGAGCGGGCGGTCTCGTAGACCCTCAGGCAGTGGGCGTAGCCCCAGACCGGGTGGGTCCCGGCCCGGGCGACGAGCGCCTCGATCTCGGCGAATACGTCCCGCACGGAAGTCCCGGCTCAGGAGGAATCGGAGGCGCCGCCGTTCTCCAGCACCAGGGCTCCCTCCTCGTCCCTGGCGAGCGCGGCCGCGCCAAGCACCCCCGCCTCGGGCCCCAGGGTGGCCTCGCGCACCCGCACCAGCTCGCGCGAGGGGGAGCGCGCCCGCAGCCACACCTCCCTGCGCGCCGGCTCCAGGATGAGCTCTCCCGCCTCCGAGACGCCGCCTCCTATGGCGATGACCTCCGGGTTGAAGATGTTGACGAAGGCCGCGAGCCCTATCCCGAGCCACCTCCCCGCCTCGCGCAGAACCTGTAACGCCGCCTCGTCCCCCCGACGCGCAAGCCGGAGCACGTCCTCGCCGAGAACGTCCCGCTCGACGGCGAGTCGCCCGAGCGCCGAGTGGGGCATCTCGCTCGCCACCTCCCGGGCCCGACGCCGGATCGCCGTGCCGGAGGTCAGCGTCTCCAGGCAACCCCGGTTGCCGCAGCTGCAGCGCGGCCCCGTCGCCTGAACGGTCACGTGCCCGAGCTCCCCGGCAGCCCCCTGCGCCCCGCGCAAAAGCACGCCGTGCGAGATCACGCCACCGCCCACCCCGGTGCCGAGCGTCACGAACACCAGGTGCTCGCACCTCTCGCCGGAGCCGAAGCGGAACTCTCCCCAGGCCGCGGCGTTCGCGTCGTTCTCGACGGTCACCGGGAGCCCCACCCTGCCCCCGAGCTCCTCCCGCAGTGGTATCCCCTCTATGACCTCCAGGTTGGGGGCTGTTATGACCCTGTTTTCCCGGGTCGATACGAACCCCGGGACCGCCAGGCACACGCCCCCCACCTCGTATCCGCTCCCGACCTCCCGGATGGCGGCGGCGATGCTCGAGAGCAACCTCTCCCGGAAAGCCGGCGTGGGATAGCGCACCTCGTTCAGTATCTTGCCCTCAGGTGAGACGACGCCCGCGGCGATCTTGGTACCCCCGATGTCTACACCTATGGCGTTCATCAAGCCCCCCTCGGATCTTCCCCGCAGGATCTCATACCGGGGTATTGTACGCGCCCTCCGGGCCGACCCGCTCACACGAACGTGCTCCATGCGGGGTGGGCGAGCGGCACGGCGCGTCTCGGATCCGGTGGGGGGAATACCCCGGGGTGGAGGATGGAGGCGAGCAGCTCTACCCCTTCGACGAGCCTGGGTCCGGGGCGGCTGAAATACGAGTTCGCGTCCACCGCCCACACGCACCCCTGAGCGACGGCCGGCAGGCTCTCCCAGCCGGGCAGGCGTGTGAGAATCCGTCCCTCGCGCGCGGCCCGGCGCGCGTCGAAGCCGCAGGGCATCAACACGAGGACGTCGGGAGAAGAGTGTACGACCTCCTCCCAACCGATGCGACGCGAGGGCTCGCCCGGCTCCGAGACGGCCTCCTCTCCGCCGGCGATCTTCACCATTTCAGGCACCCAGTGTCCGGCGCCGAAGAGAGGATCGAGCCACTCGAGACACACCACACGAACCGGCCGGAGGGAGGAAGTCGCCTCCCCGACGCGGCGCAGCCTCTCCCGCAGTGCAGCGACCCTGCCGCGCACCCCCTCCGCCCGGCCCACCGCCTCCCCGACGGCGAGCGCATCTTCGAGCACCTCCCCGAGCGAGCGTGGGTCCATCGAGAACACGGCAGGGCGCGGGTGTAGCCCCGAGACCGCCTCCTCGACGAGCGAGGGTGAGACGGCGCACACCTCGCACAGGCCCTGGGTGAGGACGAGGTCCGGCCTCAGGCGCGCGAGGAGCCCGGCGTCGAGCACGTAGACGCTCCCCTCGTCGGAGAGCCTGTTCACGGTCGCGTCTATCTCCGCGCTCGACATGCGGGAGGGGTCTACCGGAGTGGAGGTGAGCTTCGGAAGACGCCGCACCCCGGGCGGATGGTCGCACTCGTGGGTGACGCCGACGAGCTCGTCTTCGGCCCCGGCGAGGGCCACCATCTCGGTAGCGGCCGGGAGCAGCGAGACGATGCGCAACCTCTTTCTCCCTTCAGAATCCCTTCCGGTGGTCCATGCCGCGCAGCAGGTTCGCCTGCCCGATATCCTCTATCGTAAGCATCCCGACGAGCTCCCCGGATGCGCTCACCACCGGGATGGCCCGCATCCCGCTCTCCTGCAGCAGCCTCTGTCCTTCCTGGAAGAGGTCGGCCTCGGGCGTGACGGTGGGGAAGTCGGTGCGCATCAGGTCGCGCACCGTCGAGTAGCGGTCCGGGGAGTGGGCGGCGGCGAGGATCTCGTTGCGGGTTATCATGCCGACGAGGGTGCCGTCCTCGTCGACGACGGGGAAATCTTCCTGGTAGCCGTGGATGACGGCGTCGAGCACCTGACCAAAGGTGTGGTAGGGGCTCACCGTCTCGGTGCGTCGCCTGGAACCCATCACGTCGGCGACCGAGAGACCGCGCATCGTCTCCCGCTGACGCACCATCTGCGCCTCTCCCCCGGCGCCGAAGAAGATAAAGATCGCGATGAGCGCGAGCAAAAAGCGACCGGTAAAAATGCCGCTGAGGAAGAAGAGGAACGCGAAGAACTGTCCGATCGAGGCGGAGATCTCGGTGGCCCGCACGTTGCCGAGGCGGGTGGCGAGAAGCCCCCGAAGAACCCGGCCCCCGTCCATCGGGAAAGCCGGGATCATGTTGAAGAGCGCGAGGGCCAGGTTCGTCAGCGCCAGGTACTCGAGTATCTGGCCCGCCGTGCCCCTGTTCGGCATGATCCCGGGCGTTCCTGTCCCCTCCCCGCCGAAGCCGAACGAGGCGAGGAAGAAGATGGCCGCCAGCACGACGTTCACCAGTGGGCCGGCTATCGCTATCTTCACCTCGTCCAGGGGTTTCTCCGGCATGCTCTTCATCCGGGCGAGCCCGCCGAGCGGCAGGAGGGTTATGTCCGGGATCTCGATCCCGAGCCTCTGCGCCACCAGGGAGTGGCCGAACTCGTGCAAAAGCACGAAGACGAAGAGCGCGATGATGAGCCCTATCGTGATGAGCGTGGTGGTGAGGCTCTCAGAGGAGCTGTAAGCCGAGTAGCCGAAGACGAGCAGCAGCAGGAAGAAGGTCCAGTGGACCTTTACGTCGATGCCGAAGGCCCGTCCTATCTTGAAGGAACCGCCCATCTTGAAAGAGAGTGTACCTTACGGAGCTCGAACTAAACGTACCCTCGTACCCCCCTGTTAGAATCTCCTGCATGAAGGGCCTCTCCGAGCACACCCTGATAACCGATCGCAGCGAGCTCGAGGCCGTCGCAGACGAGCTCGCAGGCGCTCCGGTGGTCGGCGTGGACGTCGAGACGACCGGGCTGAACCCGCGCGACGGCCGGCTGCGTCTGCTGCAGCTCGCCACCCCGCAGAAGACCTTCGTCGTCGACGCGTTCAGCGTGCGGGACCTCTCACCACTTGCGCCCATCCTAGAGGACGGACCCGAGAAGGTTCTGCACAACAGCAAGTTCGACTACGAGTTCCTCCTCGAACAACATGGCATCAGGCTCCACCCCATCTTCGACACCATGCTCGCCGCGCAGCTTCTCGACGGCGGCCAGCAGGGTTCATCCTACGCGCTGGAGGCCGTCGCCGAGCGCTACCTGGAGGAGGAGGTGGACAAGGCGGCCCGCCGGGAGGACTGGTCCGGCCAACTCTCCGAGGAGCAGCTGCGCTACGCGGCGAAGGACGCGGCCATCCTGCTCCCGCTGCGCGAGGTGCTCGCAGAGCGCCTTGCCGAAGAGAGGCTGCGCCGGATAGCCCGCATAGAGTTCGGGGCGGTCGGGGCGATAGCCGAGATGGAGCTCGCCGGCATCAGGCTGGACCTCTCCCGCTGGAGGGAGCTCGAGGAGACCATACGCCGCAGGAGGGACGAGGCGGCGGCGGAGCTGGAGTCGTTCTTCCCGCCTCCGGAGGGGGTGCTCCCGCTGGAGGGGCTCGGGCCGGGCCTCAACCTGAACAGCCCTCAGCAGGTGATGGAGGCCTTCCGCTCCCTCGGCATAGAGCTCCCGGACACCCGGGTGTGGACGCTGCTCGGGGTCGATCACCCGGCCGCGCGGGCGCTTTTGCGCTACAGGGAGCTGCAGAAGAAGCTTGGCACCTACCTGGAGCCCTACCCGGGCTACGTTCACCCCAGGACCGGTCGCATCCACGCCAGCTTCCTGCAGTGCCGGGTCCCCACCGGCCGCCTCGCCTGCACCAACCCGAACATCCAGCAGATCCCGCACGAGGACGAGTTCCGCCGCTGCTTCGTGGCAGGGGAGGGCAACACCCTGGTCATCGCCGACTACTCGCAGATAGAGCTCAGGATCCTGGCGGAGGTCTCCGGGGATCCCGCGTTCCTCAGGGCCTTCAACAGCGGAGAGGACCTGCACCGCCTCACCGCGGCGACGATGTACGGCGTCCGGCCGGAGGAGGTAACGAAGGAGCAGCGCTCGGCGGCCAAGCGGATAAACTTCGGGCTGATGTACGGCCGGGGGGCGAAGAGCCTCTCGGCCCAGCTCGGCACCGACGAGGAGCACGGGCGCAGGCTCATAGACGAATACTTCGCCAGCTACCCGAAGGTGCAGGGCTACCTCCAGACGACCGCCGAGAGAGCCCTGCGGGAGCGGCAGCTGCGCACGCTCGCCGGGAGGGTCAGGAAGTTCGGCCCTCCCTCGCCCCAGGAAGACCGGGGGGCGTTGAGGAGAGAAGCGATGAACTACCCGATACAGGGGACCTCGGCGGACATCACCAAGCTCGCCCTCTGCTACGTCGGCCGCGACCTCAGGGATCTGAAGGCGCGTCTGGTCAATTGCATCCACGACGAACTGGTCGTGGAGTGTCCCGAAGGGGAGGCAGAGGAGGTGGCGGAGCGGATGAAGGGGGCGATGGTGCGGGCCGGGGAGAAGATCCTCACGAAGGTCCCGGTCGAGGTGGAGGTCGCTATCTCACCGGAGTGGCGCAAGGGTTAGCGCTGCTCGCAGAGCGGCAGGAGGCTCTGGTAGCAGCACCTGGCGGCCTCTTCGGCCGCCAGGTGCCAAAGCTCCGCGTTGAAAAGCTCGATCGAGAAGTAGCCCTCGTAGCCGCTCGTCTCCAAGGCCGAGATGATCTCCGGTAGATCCAACACCCCTTCCCCCGGCAGGACCCGGTCGAAGTCGCGATGCGTCAGGTCCGCCGGGATGTCCGGCATGTCGTTTATGTGGACGTGTTTGATCCACCTCACCGAGTCCGGTCTGATGTCCGACAGCTTCGTCGGGGTAACGTGGTAGTGAGCGGTGTCGAAAAGCACTCCTACCCGCGGGTGGTCGGCCATCTCCGCGACCCGCACCGCGCTCCGGAGGCTCCTGACGAGCGGCGACCAGTTGAACTCGATGGCGATCTCTATCCCGGTATCCTCGGCAGTCTCCGCGAGCTCCCGCACTGCGTAAGCCACCGCACCGAGCGCCTCGGGCGAGCTCTGCTCCGGTCCGTCGGTGCCGACGATCATCACCTCACCACCGAGCTCGTGGATGAGGCGGGCGTTCTCCACGTTGGCCTTCAGGTTGGGCAGGCGGGCGTCCGGTGAGCCAAAGCACACGATCTCGAGCTGCGACCCTGCGACGACGCGCAGACCGCGCGAGTCGAAGAGCGCCCTCGTTTCTCCCACCGTGTGCCCGTCTTGGAGCCAGTCCCTGATGAGGTTCAGGTGAGGTTCTACGTTCCTGAAACCCGCGGCGGCGTAGGCGTCCAGGGCCTCCTCGAGGTTTCTGTGGGCGGTACACTGCGAGTTGATGGCGATCTGATCCAGGCGCATGGTCACTCCTCTGCTCCTCGAGAGATACGCCTGGCCTGCCGGGCCGCCCGTACCCCGACTAAGGGCGGCCCGGTCTCCGGCGGCTTCCTTCCAGCCGTGCCTAGGCGTCTGCCTCCCCGGGTCGGGCGACCGAACGCCCCAGATCGTCCGGGTCCGAGTAGAAGCGGACTATCTCGACCTTGTTCTCGGTGAAAAACCTCACCCCATCCTTGCCCGTGGCGTGCAAGTCCCCATAGAAGGATTTCTTTATCCCGTTGAACGGCATGAACGCCATCGGCGCCGCTACTCC
>NZ_JAQKGV010000029.1 GCF_028617075.1 Rubrobacter calidifluminis
CCACATCCTCTTTTGTGGAGAGGGGGGTTTGGGCTATGACTTCTGCTGTAGCAGGGTTGTAGACGGGCTCTGTCGGCAGATCCTCCCTCTTCTGCCACTCCCCCCCGATGAGGTTGCGCACCTTCCACTGCGTCTTCTGCATCGCTCCTCCTTTCCTGTCTGTCACGAGATCACTTTAGCAGCCACTCGTGGTCCGGGTCGTTGCTTACGGCCCATTCTCTCACCGGCCCGGCCATGACGTTGAGGTAGTAGAGATCGTAGCCGGGCGGGGCGCTGACGGTGTGGTAGCCCCTCGGGACCAGCACCACGTCCCCGTCGCGCACGCTCACCGTCTCGTCGAGGGAGCGGTCCCCGCTGTAGACCCGCTGCAGCGCGAAGCCTCCCTCCGGTCTCAGACGGTGGTAGTAGGTCTCCTCCAGGTAGGTCTCACGCGGCGGGTCCTCGACGTCGTGCTTGTGCGGCGGGTAGCTCGACCAGTGGCCCTGCGGGGTGATGACCTCGACGACGAGCAGGTGCTCGGCGGGACGGTCGGCCATCAGGATGGGGCGCACCTCCCGCTCGAAGGCGCCGCTCCCGCGCCGCTCGACCTCTATGTCGTCCGGCCCGACGAGCAGCGGCTCCGCTCCACGCTCGGCCGGGGACCAGCACAGGGCGACCTCGGCCGGCCCCGTCGTCGCCTCCACGGTGTAGGAGACGTCGGGTGGGAGGTAGAGGCCGTGCGGCAGCCCGTCGAAGACGTTCTTGCGGCCTCCCACCTCTTCCCAGCTTCCCGCCTCCCCGGAGACCCGGATGGTCCCCGAGAGCGGCACCAGGCAGACCTCCTGGCCCTCGTTGTCGCGTTTCAGGATCCCCGGGCCCTCGAGCCTCACGACCTCGAAGCCCACCCAGCCCCACCCGGCGGACTCCGGGGTCACCCGGACGAGGGTGCCGTCCGGGTCGGGCTCGGCGCGGCTGGGGACGACGATCTCTGGCAAAGACTCACCTCCTCACAGGTAGCGGCGCTGGAGGCGCCTGTTCTCTTCGTACTCCCGGCGTGCCTTTCGTACCGGCTCCCTGCCGGAGACCTCGGCCACCGGCACGTCCCACCACGACTCGTAGTTCGGCACGCCCTCGTAGCGGTCTGCGGGTATGTGGATCACGACGGTCCTCTCCACCTCCTTCGCCTCGGCCAGGGCGCCCTTGAGTTCCCCCACGGTCTTCGCCCGTATGACGTGTGCGCCCAGAGACTCGGCGTTTCTGGCCAGGTCGACGGGCAGCACCTCTCCGGGGGACTCCTCGGTGTCCAGGCCGATCGAGCCGTCTTTGCGATAGCGGTAGTGGGTGCCGAACCCCTCGGCGCCAACCGAGCGGGAGAGGGAGCCGATCGAGGAGAAGCCCGCGTTGTCCACCAGGACGATGGTGAGCTTGTAACCCTCCTGGATGGAGGTTGCGATCTCGGCGTTCATCATCAGGTAGGAGCCGTCGCCCACCATCACGTAGACCTCGCGCGAGGGGTCGGCCATCTTAACCCCGAGACCGCCGGCTATCTCGTATCCCATGCACGAGTAGCCGTACTCGACGTGGTAGCCCTTGGGGTCGCGGGTGCGCCAGAGCCTGAGCAGGTCCCCCGGCATCGAGCCCGCGGCGCAGACGACCACGTCACGGGGCTCGGAGAAGGCGTTCACCGCCCCGATTATCTCGCTCTGCGCCGGGAGCGGTTCGTGCCCGAGGTTGCAGAGCCGCTCCACCTCCCGGTCCCACTCCTCTACGGCCCGTGCGGCCTCCTTGCGGTAGGAGTCCTCGACCTCGTACCCGGAGAGCGCCTCCGAGAGGGTCTCGATGGTGGCCCGCGCGTCGCCGACCAGCGAGAGGCCGGCGTGCTTGGCCGCATCAAAGGCGGCGACGTTTATGTTGACGAACCTCACCCGGGGGTTCTGGAAGGCGGTCTTGGAGGCGGTGGTGAAGTCCGTGTAGCGGGTGCCGATGCCGATGACGAGGTCGGCTTCTCTGGCGAAGCGGTTCGCGGCGAGCGAGCCGTTCGGGCCCACCGGGCCCAGGTCGAGCGGGTGGCCGTGGGGCAGCGAGCCTTTCCCGGCCTGCGTCTCGCAGATGGGGATACCGGTCTTCTCGGCGAAGCCCTTCAGAACCTCTGTGGCCTCCGAGTAGATCACGCCTCCCCCCGCCACGATCAGGGGCCGCCGGGCCTCACGTACGAGATCCAGAGCCCGTTCCAGGCTCTCCCGGTCCGGGAGCGGTCGCGGTACGTGCCACACCCGCCTCTCGAAGAACTCCTCCGGGAAGTCGTAGGCCTCGGCCTGCACGTCCTGGGGCATCGCGAGGGTGACGGCCCCGGTCTCGGCCTGGTCGGTGAGGACCCGCATCGCCGAGAGGGCGGCCGGGATGAGCTGCTCGGGGCGGTAGATCCTGTCCCAGTAGCGCGAGACGGGCCTGAAGCAATCGTTGACCGAGAGGGTCCCGTCGTGGGGCGTCTCGAGCTGCTGCAGGACGGGGTCGGGGGTGCGCGAGGCGAAGATGTCCCCGGGCAGGAGCAGCACGGGGAGGCGGTTCACGGTGGCGAGCGCCGCCCCCGTGACCATGTTGGTCGCGCCGGGGCCGATCGAGGTGGTGCACGCCAGCGTGCGGAGGCGGTTGTTGTGGCGGGCGTAGGCCGCGGCGGTGTGCACCATCGCCTGCTCGTTGCGGCTCTGGTAGTAGGTGATCAGGTCGCGGTACTCGTGCAGGGCCTGTCCGATCCCGGCGACGTTGCCGTGGCCGAAGATCCCGAAGATCCCGCCGAAGAGCCTGCGCTCGACGCCGTCACGCTCGGTGTACTGGTTGGACAGGAACCTGATGAGGGCCTGCGCCGTCGTGAGCCTCACGGTGCCCATATCGCACCACCTCCTCCTCTCTCACTCGGGTCTCTCGCCCGCCGGCGGCTCGGACCCCATCTTCTGCAGCTCGGCGCTCAGCCTCTCGAGCTCCGCGCCCCCGGCCATCATCCGCTCGAGCTCGTCTATGCTGATCTCTTCGCGTTCGAAGGTGCCCATGCTGCGCCCGTGGTTGAGGACGGTGAACCGGTCGCCTATGGCGTAGGCGTGGTGTACGTTGTGGCTGATGAAGATGACGCCTATGCCCTGCTCGCGGGTGCGGGCGATGTAGCGCAGAACTATCGCCGCCTGCTTCACCCCGAGGGCGCTGGTCGGCTCGTCGAGGATCAGGACCTTCGCCCCGAAGTAGACCGCACGGGCTATCGCCACCGACTGCCGCTCGCCGCCGGAGAGCGTGGCGACCGGCTGGGAGGTATCGCGCAGCTCTATGCCGATCTTCCGGAGCTCCTCGCGGGTGATGCGGTCGGCTCTGGCCGCGTCGAACATCTTGAACGGCCCCACCCTCTTTACCGGCTCCCGCCCGATGAAGAAGTTGCGCGAGATGCCCATCAGCGGGATCATCGCCAGATCCTGGTAGACGGTGGCGATGCCGTGGCTTATGGCGTCGCGCGGCGAGTCGAAGACGACCTCCTCGCCGTTGACCAGGATCGAACCACGGTCGGGCCGGTGGACGCCGGAGAGGATCTTGATCAGGGTGGACTTGCCCGCCCCGTTGTCCCCGAGCAGGCACATCACCTCCCCGGATCTCACCCCCATCGAGACGTCCTCGAGCGCCACGACCTTGCCGAAGTACTTGGAGACCCCCCTCGCCTCCAGGATGGGCGTCGTCTCTTTCATCATCACCTGGCCTCCGAAGCCCGCTTGCGGATGTAGTTGTTGAACAGCACGGCCACCAGCAGCATCACCCCGACGAAGACCAAAAACCAGTCGGTGTTGACGCCGGTGAAGAAGATGCCCTGCTGCACCATGCCGAAGATGAGCGCCCCGAAGAGCGCGCCCACCACCGAGCCGTAACCCCCCGTCAGCAGCACCCCGCCTATGACCGAGGCGGCTATCGCCTGCAGCTCCAGGTTCTCTCCCCGCAGCACGTCCGCAGAACCGGCCGCAAGAACCTGTATCGCCGCCAGAAGCGCCGCGGAGACCGCCGTGCACACGAAGAGCGTCATCTTCACCCGGTCGACCGGCACCCCGACGTTGCGCGCCGCGTCCGGGTCCCCGCCGGCCCCGAACGTCCAGTTGCCGAAGACCGTCCTCTGCAACACCCAGGTCCCTATCGCGGCCAGGACCAGCCACCAGATGATCGAAACCGGGAATCCCCCCACCGTCCCGGCGAAGATCGGCCGCAGGGGACTGCCGTGCGTCGCGGAATCGAGCCCGCCTATCTGGGTGCGGCTGGTTATGAGACGGGTGAACCCGATCGTCAGCCCCCGCAGTGCGAAGAGCATCCCCAGCGTCACGATGAACGAGTGGAGCCTGGTCTTTATGACCACGTACCCGTTGAACAGCCCCACCAGGGCCGCAAAGACGATCGCCGCCGCTATCGAGAGCCACAGCGGCCATCCGAACTGCGTCACCCCGAGCGCGATCAGCATCCCCGCCGCCCCGACCATCGAGCCCACCGAGAGGTCGAACTCCCCGGCGATCATCAGGAGCGAGACCGGAACGGTCACGACCCCGAGCTGCGCCGCGACCTCCAGGTAGCTCGCCGTCCCCCCGAGCGTCAGAAAACCAGAGTCCCCGGCGACGATCGCGAAGAACGCGAAGACCAGGATTGCCCCGGCGACCGCCGCGAGCTCCGGCCGGGTGAGCCACCTGCGCAAAATACCTACCTGACGTACCCTCTCATCGGCCGTAGCTGTCTGCGCCATCAGCGTCAAACCTCCTCTCCCGTGGAGAGGGGACCGTAGCCCCCTCTCCTAGCGGATACCTTCCTTGCTCAGGCTGATCACCTTCTGCGCGTTGTCTTTGGTGACGAACGCCGGACCGGTCGGCACGACGCCTATCGGGTGCAGCAGATACTGCACGTAGGTGGTCAGGAAGGCCACCGGCAGGTACCCCTGCAGGAACTGCTGCTGGTCTATAGCGAAGAGCATCCTGCCGTCCCTCACCGCCCGGAGGATCTCCGGAGCCAGGTCGAAGGTGGCAAATTTTATCCTGTTGTTGCCCTTGAGCGCCTGCAGGGTCGGCAGGGCACCCTGCGGTCCCAGCGTGAGCAGCCCGTCGACGCCCGGGTTCTGCTTGAGGGCGGTCTTCACCCCGTTGCGCACCGCGGTGGGGTCGTTGCCGTTGACCGCGATCTGCCTGGCGTTGCCGCCGATGCCCTTCTTGAAGCCCTCGAACCGCTGGTCCAGCGTGACGACACCCTGCTGGTGGTTTATGACGAGCGCCGACTTCACCCCGGATTGGGCCATCTTCTTCCCGGCCTCGACCCCGGCCTGGTACTCGGTCTGCCCCACGTAGTTGAGCGCGCCGAGCTTCTGCCAGGCATCGAGCCCGGCGTTGAGCATCACCACCGGGATGCCTTTGCTCACCGCCTTTTTCACCTTCGGGCCGAACGCGCTGACGTCCGCGACGGTGGCTGCGATCCCGCTCGGGTTCGAGGCTATCGCAGAATCGAAGTTCTGCTGGATCTGAGGGACGCTGTAGGTATCCGGGGCCCGGTACTTCACGCTCACCCCGAGATCCTTCTCGGCCTGGTTTATGCCGTTGATCACCACCGACCAGAACGGATCGGAGGCCGGGCCGTGGCTGATGAACTCGATGTGGATGTCTCCGCGGCTGACGAGCCCCTGCTTGCCATTGCTCTTGCTGCTGGAGCCCTGCTGCGAGCCTCCGCAACCGGCTGCCCCGAGTATCGCGGCTCCCGCGATACCCACCCCGCCAGCCTTCAGGAAATCCCTGCGGCTGAAGCTCCCGCGCTCTGCGCTGTCCTCGATCAAGTCTTGCTCCTCCTTTCCTACTACTGGAAGCTCCAGGTTACACTCCGGGTAGCGCCTGCGCTCTATGAAGATGCTTCTCGCTCACCGCCTCCTCATGTCCTTAGTGGATGCCTTGCCTGCTCAGCTTGATGAACTTGTCCGCCATGTCTCTGATCACGAAGTCCGGACCCGTAGGCACCGCGCTCACCGGAGAAAGCAGGTACTGGATGTAGGTCGTCAGGGTGACGACCGAGAGGTAGGTCTGCAGGAACATCTGCTGGTCTATGGCGAACAGCAGGTTGCCGTCGCGCACGTCCTTAAGCACCTCGGGCGAGATATCGAAGGTTGCGGCCTTGACCTGGCCGCTCCGGCCGACCGATTTGATCGCCCTTAACGCCTGCACGGCGGCCTCGGGGCCGAGTGTTATGAGCCCGTCCACGTCCGGGTTCTGCTTGAGCGCGCTGGCCGTCCCGTTGCGCATGGCGGTGGGATCCGATCCGTCCACCGCCACCTCCTTCACGCTGCCGCCGAGCCCCTTCTTGACCCCCCTGTACCTCGTCTCCAGCGTGAGCTGGCCCTGCTGGTGGTTGATGACGAGCGCCGACTTCACGCCCGCCTGCGCCATCCGCTTTCCGGCCTCTACGCCGGCCTCGTACTCCGTCTGGCCGAAGTAAGTCAGAGCCCCGAGCTGCTTCCAGTGATCCAGCCCGGCGTTGAAAAGCACTACGGGTATACCCTTGTTTACAGCCTTGCGGATCTCGGGTCCCAGCGCGCTGGCATCGGGCAGCGTCGCGGCGATGCCGCTGGGGTTGGAAGCTATCGAGGACTCGAAGATCTGGCGTATCTGGGGCATGCTGAACTGGTCCGGCCCCCGGAATTTCACGCTGACGCCCATGTCTCTCGCGGCCTGCTCCGCTCCGTTTTGCATTATCGCAGTGTTGGGGTCTGGAGGTATCATGTGGGTCGGCATCTCTATATGTATGTCGCCACGGCTGACGAGCCCCTGTTTTCCGCCGGACTTCGAGCTACTCGCCTGCTGCGAGCCTCCGCATCCGGCCGCTCCGAGCAGCACAGTCCCGGCAATACCCACCCCTCCGGCCCGCAGCAGATCCCTGCGGCTTATCTCCATCCGGCTCGTCTCCCTTTCCCCGCTCATTTCCCTGCCTCCTTTTCCAGCTCTCCCTGAAGGTACGAAAGGCTCTTGCGCACGTTCTCTATGGGACCATCGCCAACCTCAGGTTCGCAATCCACGACGGTGTCCTGCTCAAGCACGTACCAGCCCGGGTAACCACCCTCTTCCAGGTGGCGCACCACCCCGCCCACGTCGACGTCCCCCTCGCCGAGGGGCCGGAACATACCACGCCCGGCCGCCTCCTTGAAGCTGAGCTCTCTGTTTGCGACCCGTTCCGCCAGGCTCCGGTCCACGTCCTTGAGGTGGACGAGCTTCACCCTACGTGCGCTCCTCCTCGCCACCTCGACCGGGTCGCTGCCCCCTATGACAAGGTGCCCGGTGTCCAGGCACAGCCCCGTCTCCGAGCCCTCCAGAAAGCGCCAGAGCGCCTCGTCGGTCTCGATGACGGTCCCGTAGTGGGGGTGCAGCGCCACCGCGAGGCCGTGCCGGTCGGCGATCTCCTCCACCCTCGATAGCCCTTCGAAGAGCGCCCTCCAGCCACCCTCGTCCAGTTCGACGGCCTTCTCGTAGCTCTCCGAACCGGTGGAGGCGGCGAGGACGATCACCCCGGCGCCGGCCGCCTCGAAGAAGCGCGCCCGCCGCTCGACGAACGAGAGCTCCTCCTCCAAAACCTCCGGCCTGTGCAGCACGGCGGGGACGAAGCCCCCCACGAGGCTCAAGCCATGTTCGGCCAGCTTCGCTCTGACCTCGGCAGGGTCGTCCGGCAAGAAGCCCTCCGGACCGGCCTCCATCGCCTCGAGGCCGAGCGAGGCGGCCTCCTCGAGCACCCTCCCGACGGGCATCTGGTACCCCCAGTCCGGGATCTCGATGACCCCCCACGACACGGGCGCACCCGCGATGTGCCCTCCACCTCTCATCGGGACACCCCCAGGCCTTCTTCGTAGAGTTCGGGACGTTCCACGTACGGAATGCGCTCGGGTCTCCCTGAGTGCAGCGAGGCGGCGCAACTTGCAGTCGCAAGGGCAGACATGTAGCCGTCCCACGCGCTCGCCCCGCCGGGGGGCCTGCCGTCTCTGATCGCCTTCACCCAGTCCCGGACCTCGGCGACATACGCCTCGGGGAAGCGTTCGAGAAAGCCTCCGTGGACTCCGCGGGAGGCAGCACCCGACCGGCGCACCACAGCATCGGCCGGGAGGGTAGTCTGCACGGAACCCAGCTCACAGACGAGCTCCGCTCCGACCTCGTAGCCATAATCTGCCGTGACGAAGACCTCTATCGTCCCCAGACACCCATCAGCCATCACGAGCTGTATGAGCTGGAGATCGAGGGTGTCGTCGTTCAAAGTGGAGCTGTTGTGTACGCCGCGCACGTAAACCTCTTCTACCTCCCGGCCCGTCATCCAGCGGGCCGAGTCCAGATCATGCACGGCGGCGTCGAAGATGACGAACTCGGAGTCCCAGTGCGGCGGCACCTCCGGGTTGCGGTGCACCCCCTTGAACAGCAGAGGACGGCCGAGGGAACCTTCTGAGGCTATCCGCTTCACCTCGAGGTGTCGCCGGTCGTAGCGACGCATGAACCCGACCTGCACCAGTCTCCTTCCCAGCTCGACCTCTGCTTCGACGATCCGGCGGGCGTCATCCGGGCTGGTTGCCAGGGGCTTCTCGCACAAGACCGGCCTGCCCCGCCGCAGGCACTCCAGGACCAGCTCGGCGTGGGTGTCGCCGGGAGAGGCAATGACCACCGCGTCCACGCCCTCGAGGAGAGCCTGTTCGTCCTCAAAGACCTTCGCACCACAGCGGGCGGCGACCGCCGTGGCCCTCGCTTTGTCGACGTCGGTTACCCCAGTCACCTCGGCACCGGTCACCAGGCAATGGAGGTTGTCCGCGTGTCTGGTGCCCATCGCTCCCACGCCGACGATCCCGACACGAACTTTCTCCCGGTTATCGACGCTCATCGCCTCATCTCCCCGTATATCTCTGGCTTCGCCCACCCGCCGCTCTCGAGGCTACGCTCCACCGCGTCTATCACCGCCTGGCAGCGGTAGCCGTCCTCGAAGGTCGGCGCGGGGCTCTCGCCGGCCTTTATGCCCTCCAGCAGGTCCTTGACCGTGTGCACGAAGGTGTGCTCGTAGCCGATCGTGTGCCCCGGCGGCCACCACCCCTCCATGTACGGGTGCTCCGGCTCGGTCACCAGGATGGTTCTGAAGCCCGCCGTCTCCGCCTCGTCCTCGAAGTACACCCGAAGCTCGTTCATCCTCTCCAGGTCGAAGACGATGCTCCCGTTCGAGCCGTTGATCTCGAAGCACTCGTGGGCCTTGCGCCCCGGCACGAGCGGGGAGACCTCGAACGTCCCGATCGCCCCGCTCTCGAACCGCGCGAGGAACGCCGCCGCTTCGTTCACCGTCACCTCGCCCATCCCATCCCCCCCGGGGAGCGGTCGTTCTCTGACGAAGGTCCCGGCCGTCCCGACGACTTCGGCTATCGGGCCGACGAGGAAGTGCGCGAGGTCGATGAGGTGCGAGCCCAGGTCGGCGAGCGGCCCGGCCCCTCCGGTCTCCCTCCTGAGCCGCCAGGTCAGCGGGGCTTCGGGGTCGAGCAGCCAGTCCTGCAGGTAGACGGCGCGCCAGTGTCGGATCTCCCCGAGCCGCCCCTCGTCTATGAGGCTCTTCGCGAGTTGCACCGCCGGAACCCGCCGGTAGTTGTGGCAGACCATGTTCACGGTGCCGGCCCTGCGGGCGGCCTCCGCCATCCTGCGCGCCTCCTCCAGCGTGTTGGCGAGCGGCTTCTCGCACAGGACGTGCTTCCCGGCCTCGAGCGCAGCGACGGCGAACTCACAGTGGGTATCCCCGGCGGAGGAGATGTCGATGAGCTGGACGTCGTCGCGCTCGAGCAGCCGCTCGTAGTCCGTCTCGCAGCCCTCCCACCCTAGCCTGCGGGCGGCGCTGCGCACCGCGGCCTCGCTCCGGCCGCAGATCGCGACCATCCTGGGAGCCGGGTCCACGTCGAAGAAGCGCGCGACCTGCCGGTAGGCGTTGGAGTGCACCCGGCCCATGAACCCGTAGCCGACGAGGCCGACCCCGATCTCGCCCACCCCTAACCCACCTCCTCGTAGAGGACCTCTCCGTCCCTCTCGACGGGCACCAGGCGCACCGTCCTCCCCTTCCGGTAGGAGCGCTCGGCCGCCCGGGCCAGGGCGAAGGCCGCCGCAGCGTCCGCACCATCCGGCTTCGCATCGACCTCGCCGCGGACGACGGCGGCGAAGTGTTCCATCTCCCTCCGGTAGGCCTCGGCGAAACGCTCGACGAAGTCGGAGACGTAATCCTGGCACATCCGCCCCGGGGTGAGCGTCTGCACGGCGAAGCGCCGGTGGTCGTCTATCCTGAGCGTCGCTTTGGACCCCATGACCTCGCTCGAGCACTCGTAGCCGTAGCCGGCGACCCGGCTGTTGTCCACGACCCCCAGGGCTCCCGTGACGAAGCGCAGCGCGACGACGGCGTTGTCTATATCCCCTACCTCCTCGAAACCGGGGTCCGAGAGCGCCGCGCCGAAGGCGGTCACCTCCTCTATCTCCCCGATCATCCAGCGGGCCGTGTCGAAGTCGTGCAGCGTCACGTCGGCGAAGAAGCCGCCGGAGCCTTTTATGTACTCGAAGCCTGGGGAGCGCATGTCCCTCAGCGAGGTGCGGAAGAGGTAGACCTCACCGACATCGCCTCCGGCGATCTTCTCGCGCGCGGCGCGGTAGTCGGGGTCGAAGCGGCGGTGGAAGCCGACCTGCATCCTGACGCCCGCCGAGCGGACGGCCCGGACGACCTCATGCGTGCGCCCCATGTCGAGCGAGAGGGGCTTCTCGCAGAAGACGTGTTTGCCCGCCCGGGCGGCCGCCTCGACCATCCCGGCGTGCAGCGGCGTCGGGCTGGCGATGACGACGGCCTCTATCCCGGGATCCTCGAGAAGATCCTCGTAGCGGGTGGACCACCCGGACACGCCGAGCCCGCGGGCGATCTTCCGCGCGATCTCCTCATCGGCGTCCACGACGCGCACCAGCTCCACCCGCGGGATGCGCCCGGCGAGGTTCCCGGCGTGGAAGCGCCCGATCCTCCCGAGCCCCACCAACCCTACGCGCACCGGTTCCATCTCTCTGTGACTCCTCCTTCCCCCACCGGTCTTCGTCTCTCAGCTCATCCCGTGGCACCCTGTCCGACGTGACGTGCGCCGCGCTCCTGCCAGAGCGAGATCATCCGCCCGTAGGATGCGGCGACAGAGGATACGAGCTCCTCGTCTCCCACCTCGCCCGCGAGCCAGCGCCGCGCGGCCCCGCCGTAGATGGACCGGCCGATCGCAAACCCCCGGCAAAAAGGCTCGCGGGAGGCCGCCTCGAAGCTCTCGGCGAGGCGCTCTTCTTCGAGCGCCTGCCCGAGGACGAGCACCCCGGCGCAGTGGGGGTCGTGCTCCCGGATCACGTCCCCTATCCTCTTCCAGGCGCCGGACTCCGTGCTCGGCGGGAGCTTCCACCAGTCGGGGTACACGCCGAGGGCGTAGAAGCGCTCGAGGAGCGCGGCGAGGTCCTCCTCGCTGTAGTCCGTCCCCCGCTGGGCCTGCACCTCGACGAGGAGCAGCCGGTCGTTCGCCCGGCACGCCTCGTAGAGCTGCCTCACCCTCCGCTCCTGCGGCTCCCTGATCCCCGCCTCGTCCTGCGGATGCGCGTACAGGTTGCACTTGACGACGTGCTCCTGCGGCCAGGTCCGCAAGACGGCGGCGAAGTTCGCCCCCCCTACGAGCTCCACCGGTCGGCTCTTCGCCACCTCGGCGGCGCGTGCGATCCAGAACCCTCCCCCGGTGAGATCGTCCAGCGCTCCCCCGCCGTACACGTCGTCCACGAGCAGCCCCGCGGCGGGATCCTCCCGCGCGACCCGCCGGAACGCCCGCCCGAGGAGGACTTTCAGCTCCCGCAGCCGCCCGCGGTCCACCCCCAGCTCGTCGGCCATCTCCTCGAGCTGCCAGCGGTGGTCTATGGCGAGCACGTGCAGCTCCTCCGGCGCGCGGCGCGTGGTGGCGTGGTGCAGGTGCTCGAGCCACGCGTCGTCCCTGAGGCGGCGTGGCCTCTCGTCCAGCGACAAAAAATACTCCAGCTCCTCGCGGGTGGGCATGGCCGGGGAGCACCCGTGTCGGGAGACGACGATCGCGCCGCAGGCGTTGCCGAGCCTGAGGCATTCCTCCAGGGGCTCGTCCCTCAACCACCCGGAGAGGAACCCGCTCATGAACGCGTCCCCCGCGCCCACGGAGTTGAAGACCTCGACCGGAAAGCCCGGCACCCTGACGCCCTCCTCGACGCCACCCGGGATCTCGTCCGGAAAGACCACCGCCCCCAGCGCCCCGATCTTGAGCACGATGGTGGCCCCGGAGATCTCGCGGATGCTCCGGAGCGCCGCCAGGGTGTCTGTCGAGCCGCCGGCTATCCTGATCTCCTCCTCCGTCCCGACGACGAGGTCGCACTCCGGCAGCACGGAGCGGTAGACCCGCGTCGCCTCCGTACTCTCGACGAACATCTCGCCGCCCCGCCCGTGCGAGGCGACCCCCCAGAAGACGGGCCGGTAGTCGAGGTCGAAGACGACGCTCGTTCCGCTCTGTCGCGCGGCCTCGATCGCCTTGCGGCACGCCGCCCGGCTGCTCTCCCGCGAGAGGGGGGTCCCGGTGACGAGCAGCGCCTTCGCGGAGGCGACGAACTCCGGCTCCACGTCCTCCTCCGAAAGCGCCATGTCGGCGGCCTCCCCGTAGGCGAAGACGCGGGGGAACCCCTCGGACTCGCGCACGGCGAGGAGCACGTAGGGCGTGAGGTGGTCGGGGTCGAGGCGCACCCGGCTCACGTCCACCCCGTTCTCCTCCAGGGTCTTCCTCACGTAGCGGCCCAACGGCTCGCCGCCGACGCGGGTGAGCATGGCGCTCTTAACCCCGAGGCGCGCCGTGCCCACCGCGATGTTCGTCGCGCTCCCCCCGACGTACTTGCGGAAGGACTGCACGTCCTCCAGCTTCGCCCCCTCCTGCTCGGCGTAGAGGTCCACGCAGGTGCGCCCGATGCAGACGAGATCCAGCGTGGTCCGCTCCGCGCTCATGCTTCTCCTCCGGATGCGGCTCCGGTCCTCGCCCCTTCGACCGGCTCCCAGAGTCCCGATCCGCAGGATCGGTCCATCGCCTCCACGACCCGTATCGCCGAGACGATCTCGCGCATGGACGGCTCCTTCTGCCGGTCCCCGGCGATGGAGGTGAGAAACTTGTAGGCCTCTGTGACCTTGAGGTCGTCGTAGCCCATCGAGATGCCAGCGCCCGTCTGAAACCGCTCGAAATCCCCCATCCCGGGTGCGGCGAAGACGGTGCGGTATCCCCTCTCGCCGGTCGGGTCCGGCCTGTAGACCTGCAGCTCGTTCAACCTCTGGAAGTCCCAGGAGAGCGCGCCGCGGGTCCCGTTCACCTCGAAGCCGTTCCTGACGTGCGGCCCGACGCAGACGCGGCTGTTCTCGATCGTCCCGCGCGCCCCGCTCTCGAAGCGCACCAGGCAGCTGACGTAGTCCTCGTTCTCGACGACGCCCATCTCACCGCCCTCGACGACGAAATGGCCCGTCCCCATCCCTTCGGGCACCTCCGGTCTCTCCTTGATGAAGGTCTCCTTCTGCGCCGAGACGCTCTCTATGGGGCCGAGCAGGTTCTGCGCCAGGTCCACCGTGTGGGGCATGATGTCCCCGAGCACCCCGAGGCCCGCGCCCTCGAGCCTGTAGCGCCAGGTGAGCGCACCGCCCGGGTCGGCGGCGTAATCCGCCAGGAAGTAACCCCGGTAGTGCGTGATCTCGCCGAGCTCCCCAGAGGAGATGATCTCCTTCGCGTACTCGACCGCCGGCGCGTGGCGGTACATCAGCCCGATGGTGCTCCTCACCCCGGCCTCCTCCACGGCCCGTGCGATCTCGTAGGTCTCCTCCGGGAACCTGCCGCAGGGCTTCTCGAGCCAGATGTGCTTGCCAGCCCTCGCCGCGGCGACCGCTATCTCCCGGTGCAGATAGTTCGGGGCGGCGATGCTCACCGCCTCGACCTCGGGGTCGTCGACGACCTCCCGCCAGTCGGTCGTCCACCTCTCGTACCCGAGAAGCTCCGCCGTCCGCCGCGCCCTCTCCTCGACCGCGTCGGCGGCCACGACGAGCCGCGGCCTGAGTGGAGACTCGGGATAGTGGTGGAAGAGCCGCAGGTAGGCCCGGCTGTGCACCTGCCCCATCCACCCGAGCCCGATCACCCCGATACCGATCTTCGCGCTCACGTCTCCTCCCACCCCCTCACATGTCCACGAGCATCATCTCGAACCAGTAGGATTCGGCCGGGTAGCAGTGCGAGCCGTACTCTATGGGCCGCCCCTCCGTGTCGTACGCCACGCGGGTCATCGTCAGTACCGGATCCCCGGCCTCTATCTCCAGAAGCTCGGCCTCCTTCTCCCCGGCCTTCCTCGCCCCGATGCGCTGGGTGGCCACGTGCGGCGTCACCCCACCCCTCCGGAACACCTCGTAGAGCCCGGTCTCCTCCAGATCCTCGCGGCTTATCTCCAGGATCCCCGCCGGCACCACGTTGTGCATCAGCGCGATCGGCTCCGGATCTCCCGAGTCGGTTATGCGCAGCCGGTCGAAGATGAAGACCCGATCCCCCGCCCCGATCCCGAGCTCGTCCGCAACCTCCGCCGGACACCGCCCCCTCCTGAAGCTCAAAACCCGCGTCTCGGGCTCCCTCCCGGCCTTCTTCAGGTCGTCGTAGAGGCTGGTGAGCGCCACCGCCCGCCGCACCGGCCGCGGCGCGACTATCGTCCCGATGCCCCGCCGCCTTATGAGAAGCCCCTTGTCCACCAGCTGCTTTATCGCCTGACGCATCGTCGGACGGCTGATCCCGAGCCGCTCGGCAAGCTCGACCTCGCTCTCCAGCTTGCTCCCCCGCGGCAGCCGCCCGTCTTCGATCGCCCGCTCGATCTCCCTCGCCGCCTGGTGGTAGAGCGGTACCGGACTGTTGTGATCGAGCCTCACACCCCGCAGCCCTCTGCCCACGCGTGCCCCGCCTCTCTCCTCTCCATTCCCCATGGTTGGGGTATTGTAAATACATTCTTAGGTATTGTCAATAGCACGTAAATATAGCCTGGAAGTCCGGGCGTCTCAGGAGCAGGCTGGCTCGAGGATGAGGATCCGGAGTCTATCGGGGAGGGTCTGTGGGGTGATCTCGGCCTGCGGGGAGCCGGCCCTGATGATGGCGTCTTCGGGGAAGCGGGATGAGAACTCCTCCACCGGCAGGATGTTACCGGCGATGGTGAGGTTCGGTATCCTGTAGTGCATCGGGATCACGAGGCGTGCTCCGATCTCCTCTATCGCGTACTGGAGGTCGTCGAGCTCCATCGTCGGGGGGCCTCCGGCCAGCGCCAGGAGAACATCCACCCGGCCCCGCAGCCGCTCCAGGTGGTCCTCCGGGAGCGGGTTGCCCACGTCACCGAGGTGCAGCACGGCGAGGCCGCCGAGCTCGATGCGGTACATCGCGTTCTCCTCGGGGGCGGCCTTGTGCTCCACGCTCTCCATCGTCGGGAAGGCCTCGATACGGACGCCCTCCACCTCCACGACACCGTCCCCCTTTGCCACCCCGAGCGCATCGACGAGGCGCGGGTCCCCCGGCACCATGCCGAAGCACGAGTGGTAGGGGTCCGAGAGAGAGCTTGCGACCACCACGTCGGCCGGCTCGTCCACGGGTTCGAGGCCCGCGACCTCCGGGTCGTAAGGATCCGTCACCACCGAGACGCCGTCCTCCAGCCGGAAGCAGGCGTGCCCGTACCACTTTATCCTCATCTCTCCTCCCTGTCGTTTCGTTCACCCGCGGGCCCTGGACGAAAAGAAGAGCCGGCGGCGGCCACCGTCACCAGCAGGACGGCCGCGGCGGACCTCGCTTCCAGGCTCTCACCCAGGACCATAAAACCCACGAGCGCGGCGACGGCGGGCTCCAGGCTCATGAGGACGCCGAAGACGCGAGGCGGGAGCCGCCTCAGGGCCTCTATCTCCAGCGAGTAGGGTATCGCGGAGGAGAGCATGGCGACCGCGAAGCCCATAAAGAGGGCGTGCGGTTCGAGGAGCGCTGCGCCGCCGTATGCGATTCCGACCGGAAGCAGCACCACCGCCCCGACGCACATCGCGATCGCGAGCCCGCTGCCGCCGGGGAAGATCCTGCCTGTGCGGGCGTTCAGGAAGATGTAGCAGGCCCAGAAGAAACCCGCGAGGAGCGCCAGGCCCACCCCGGTCACGTCGAGGCCCGGGTGACCGAAGACCCCGAGCGGGGCGAGGAGCAGGATGCCGGCCGCCGCGAGCGCCGCCCACAGGAGGTCGACCAGCCTTCTCGACCCGATGACCGCCACGGCGAGGGGGCCGCTGAACTCCAGCGTGACCGCCACGCCGAGCGGCATCCTGGCTATCGACGAGTAGAACGAGAGGTTCATCAACGCCAGCGCGAGCCCGAAGAGGATGGCCGTGAGCATCTCGGAGCGGGAGCGGCCTTTGATCCTGGGCCGCCACAGAGCGAGCAGCACCACGGCCGCGAACCCGACGCGCAGCAGCACCGTCCCCTCCGGGCCGAGCACGCCGAAGAGCCTCTTTGCCACCGCCGCGCCGAGCTGCACGGAGAACACCGACCCGAGCACGAACGCCTGGGGCGGCAAAGCGCCGGAAGCCCGGCGCGCGAACGACCCTACCTGCCACCTGAAAGGAGACATTCCATCCCGAGTCTAGCACCCGCCCCGCCTTCAGCCCTTCCCACCGGCCTCCGTCGTCCCGGCCAGCACGGCCACGGCCGCGGAGAGCGCCACGATCAGATAGAGCGCCGCCCCGAGCCCGACATGGTCCGCGGCGAAACCTATCGTCGGGGGGCCGACCAGGAAGCCGAGGTAGCCGCTGGTCGAGACGGCGGCAACGGCCGGGCCGGAGGGCATCGCCCCGGTACGGCCCGCGGCGCTCAAGGCCGCCGGGAAGACCGTGGCGAACCCCGCACCGGCGCAGGCGAAGCCGGCGAGCGCCGCCACCGGCTCGCCGAGCAGCAGCCCGCAACCGAAGCCGACCGCGGCGAGCAGCCCCCCGACCCTCACCACCGTCCGCGGCCCGAAGCGGAAGAGGAGCCGGTCTCCGGCAAACCGCCCGGCGGCCATCGCGACCGAGAAGGCGGCGTACCCGAGCGCCGCAAACCCCGCGTCGGTCCCGAGCGTCCCGCGCAGGTAGACCGCGCTCCAGTCGGCCATCGCCCCCTCCCCGAGGAGCACGCAGAAGGCTATCATCCCGAGCCCGGCGAGCGCCCGCGTCGGACGGGCGAAGGCGGGGCCGGTGGCGCTGGCGTCCGTCCTCGCCGGGAGCAGGCGGCGGTAGGCGAGGGCCACGACGACCGCCATCGAAGCCCCGATCCCGAGCAGGTGCTCCGACACCCCCACCCCCGCCGAGGC
>NZ_JAQKGV010000030.1 GCF_028617075.1 Rubrobacter calidifluminis
GCCGTAGCTCCTTCACCCCCACCCCAACATTACGCATCGCCCGCAGAAATCCCGCCCCACTCCCCTCTGGCGCATACCCCAACTTGAATTCTTCTATAGTAGATTGCGAAATTTTCCGCCCTGCGAGGTATCTACGGGCGGTCTGGGCGGTGCGGGACTGGGCCAGGCACTTCTGGTAGTAGACGGTGGCTGCGGCGAGGGCGCGGTAGATCCTGTGCCGCCGGGAGGCGGTCTCTCGGGCCTTTCTGGCTTCTTCGGGAGAGGAGGATTCGTATTCGATGCGCAGGCCGTTCTTCTCGGCCAGGTACTGGACGGCCTCGGCGAAGGTCACGGAGCGCAGCTCCTGCACGAGTTTTATGGCATCTCCCCCACGCTGGCATCCGAAGCAGTAGTAGAGGCCCAAGTCCGGCGAGACGCTGAAGGAGGGGGTTTTCTCCTGGTGATCCGGGTAGGGGCAGAGGCCCACGAAGCGGGTGCCCTGTCTGCGCAGCGCCGTGAACTCCGAGGCCACCTCGACGACGTCCACGCCCTGGCGGACTTCGTCTATGGTGCGTCTTGAGATCCTCAACGTCTCTCGCCCGTCTCCTCCCATCGATATTCGCCGGGGGTAATGTTACCCTACACGCCGTGAGCTTCAGCGCCAGGAGAGAGGAGTACGCGGACCTCCCGCCCGGAGTCGGCTTCGCTTCCAAAGACGAGCCGCTGCGCCGTGACATCAACCGGCTCGGCCGCGTGCTGGGGCGGGTTTTGATCGAGCAAGAAGGCAGGGAATTCTTCGAGACCGAGGAGGAGGTGCGGCTGCTGTGCAAGCGGCTGCGCTTCGATTACGAACCCATCCTTGAGGAGAAGCTGGGGCGCAGGATCGCCGGGATGAGCGTGCGGGAGCTCGAGAAGCTGGTGCGGGCCTTCTCGGTGTACTTCCAGCTCGTCAACATCGCCGAGCGCTACCACCGCGTCCGACGTCGGAGGCAATACGAGTCGTCCGACGAGAATCCACCGCAGAGAGCCTCGCTGGGCAGCGTCCTGCTCGGCTTCAGGGAATCGGGGCTCGAGGCGGGCCCGTTGCGCGGGTTGCTCGCCCGGACGAACGTCACGCTGGTGCTCACGGCGCACCCAACCGAGGCCATGCGCCGGACGGTGCGCAACAAGCACTCGCGCATCGCGGAGATGCTGGAGGAGATGGAAGTCAGGGACCTCACGTGGAGGGAGCGACGGCGCCTGGAGGAGAGACTGCACGAGGAGGTCTCCCTGCTGTGGCAAACCGACGAGCTCCGCTCCCGGCGGCCGGAGGTACGCCAGGAGATAGAGCGCACGCTCCAGTTCTTCGAGAAGCCCCTGATCTCCGCCACGCTCGACGTCTACCGCGAACTCGACGACGAGCTGGCCCGGCGGTACCCCGGCGAGGAGTTCGATATCAGCCGGGTGCTGGAGTTCGGATCCTGGGTCGGCGGGGACCAGGACGGCAACCCGATGGTCCGTCCGGAGACCCTGCTCGAGGCACTCGAGATGCAGCGGAGGCTCGTCCTGCACAGGCACCTGGAAGACGTCCGGGCGCTCGCCGACCATCTGAGCCAGTCAGCCAGGTTCTGCAAGGTTTCGCCGGAGCTCCGGCGGTCGCTGCGCCGGGACGAGGAGAGGCTCCCGGGACTCGCCGGATGTTCCCGGGAGGCAGACCCGGAAGAGATCTACCGGCGCAAGCTACTCAACGTGGCGGCCCGACTGCAGAAGACGCTGGAAGAACCCGGTTCACCGGAGGCCTACGCCGGGGCCAGCGAGCTCCTGGAGGAGCTGGACGTCATCCGGCGCAGCCTGCTCGCCGGCGGTGACGAGAGGGCCGCCTCGGGGAGGCTAAAAGACCTGATGCGGCAGGTGGAGGTCTTCGGGTTCCACCTGGCGAAGCTCGACGTCCGGCAGGAGAGCTCGCGGCTCGTGCGGGCGGCCTCGGAGATAGCGCAACGCCTCGGGGCGGGAGATCTCCTCACGCTCGAGGAGGAAGAGCGCTGTTCGCTGCTGCGCTTCCTCATAAGCCGCGGGGAACTGCCAGGGAGGTTGGAGGGGCTCTCCCCGGAGGCTTCGGAGGTCTTCGAGACGTTCACGAGCATCAGAAAGGCGCAGGAAGAGTTCTCCGGGCGCCCGGTCGAAAACTTCGTCCTGAGCATGGCCCACCACACGAGCGACGTGCTCGCCGTCCAGTTCCTCGCCCGGCTCGCCGGGCTCATCGACGTCTCCACAGACGGCGGGTGTGCAAGGAGCAGAATCCGGGTCTCCCCCCTCTTCGAGACGATCGACGACCTCGAGCGTGCCCCGGAGGTGCTGGACGCGCTGCTCTCCGACCCCTTCTATCGCTCCTCGGTGGAGAGGGACGGCAACCTGCAGGAGGTGATGCTCGGTTACAGCGACTCGGGCAAGGACGCTGGCTACATCACCAGCAACTGGGCGCTCTACCGGGCCCAGCAGCGGCTGGCCGAGGTAGCCCGCGAGCACGGGGTCGTCCTGCGGCTCTTCCACGGGCGCGGAGGCTCGGTGGGCCGCGGAGGAGGTCCGAGCTACGAGGCCATAAAGGCCCAGCCACCGGGAACCATCGGGGGAAACATCAGGATCACCGAGCAGGGGGAGGTGATCTCCTTCAAATACAGCATGCAGGGCCTCGCCCGGCGCAACCTGGACACCATCCTAGCCGCCGTGCTGGAGGCGGGCGCCGGGCAGGATGCTCCCGGACCCGAGGAAGAGTGGGTGCGGGCGATGGAAGAGATCTCGGCCCGCTCGCGGGAAGTCTACCGGGCGCTAGTATACGGCGACGAGGGGTTTTTGGAATTCTTCTCCGCGACCACCCCCATAAACGAGCTCTCGCTCTTCAACATCGGGAGCCGCCCGGCCCGGAGGGCATCCCGCCCGGACGTCGAGAGCCTGCGCGCCATACCGTGGGTGTTCGCCTGGACGCAAAACCGGCTCCTGCTCCCCTCCTGGTACGGGGCGGGAACGGCCCTCTCGGAACACGCAGGCGGGGACGGCGGGCTGCGCATGCTGCGCCGGATGTACGACGGGTGGCCCTTCTTCAAGACCCTCATCGACTTCATGCAGATGACGCTCGCGAAGAGCGACCTGCGCATCGCCGAAGGATACACCTCGCTCCTCACCGACGAAGAACTGCGCCGGAGGCTCTGGGATCGCATCGCCGCCGAGCACGCGGCGTGCGTGCGGTCGGTCCTCGCCATAACCCGAAACGAGAACCTCCTGGACAACAACCCGGTGCTGCAGCGCTCGATCCGGCTGCGCAACCCCTACGTCGATCCGATCTCACGGGTGCAGATCAACCTGCTCCGCCGGCTGCGCTCTCTTCCCGAAGACTCCGGGGAACGTGAGGCGGTGACCAGGGCTCTGCTCTTCACGATCTCCGGCATCTCCTCCGGGATGCTGAACACCGGCTGATCCGCGCCCCTCGCCAGTCCGGCGGGAGACGCAGACGCGCGCAAACCGTATAACTTCCATGGTACGAGATCCGGGAGGCTTCGGATGAAACACGCCACTCTCGTCGCGCTCGGGGCCCTGGCCCTGCTCCTGCTGCTGGCCGGCTGCGGAGGGGCGTCCGGCGGCAAGGAGAACACCGGCAGATCCGTCACGATCTCGGCGCGGAGCACGAGCCGGTTCGGGGACATCCTGACCGGCCCGAACGGTCACACCCTCTACGTCTTCGGCGCCGACCGCGGTGGCAGACCCACCTGTTACGGGAGCTGCGCCAAAGCCTGGCCCCCGCTCATCACGCGAGGGGCTCCCTCCGCCGGATCGGGCATCCCGGCGAGCAAGCTCGGGACGATCCGGCGCCACGACGGCAGCCTGCAGGTCACCTACGCGGGGCACCCACTTTACTACTACTCTGCCGACCGGGCTCCGGGAGATGTCAGGGGCGTTGGCCGGCGCAGCTTCGGCGGCCGGTGGTACATGGTCTCCCAGACCGGGCTCAGGGTCGGGGGCTGATCAGCCGAAGTCCGGGTCGCTGCGCGGCACGAAGATCCGCTCGTAGAGCGAGAGGGCGTAGCGGTCGGTCATCCCCGCGACGAAGTCCGTCGTCTCGGTGATCGGGTCCGGGTCGCTCTTCGCGCGCTCCTCGGGGTGCTCCAGGTAGTACTCGAAGAGGGCGCGCACCACCCCCCCGGCCTTCTCGTTCTCCCGCGAGCGCGGGTTGCGGTAGACGTTCTCGAACAGCCACGCCCGAAGCTGCATGAAGGGCTCGTATATCCGCTCGGAGAGCGCTATCTCCCCCCGCTCTTCGGAGGTCCGGATCAGATCGCGCACCAGCGTGTCTATCCGGACGCTCATCCTCTCCCCGAGAACCTCGAGCGGCCGGCGCGGCAGCTCCTCGGCGCGGATGACCCCGGCCCGCAGCGCGTCGTCCACGTCGTGGTTGACGTAGGCGATCCTGTCGGCGAAGTGTATGATCCTGCCCTCCAGCGTCGCGGGGTTCCCCTCCGCGGTGTGGTTGAGTATCCCGTCGCGCACCTCGAAGGTGAGGTTGAGCCCCCGGCCGTCCTTCTCGAGCACGTCCACCACCCGCAACGAGTGCTCGTTGTGCCTGAAGGAACGCCCGTAGGAGGCGAGTATCCCGTCGAGCGCGTACTCGCCGGTGTGCCCGAACGGGGTGTGCCCCAGGTCGTGGCCGAGCGCGATCGCCTCGGTGAGATCCTCGTTGAGCCCGAGCGCCCGGGCGACGGTGCGTGAGATCTGCATCATCTCCAGCGTGTGGGTGAGCCGGGTGCGGAAGTGGTCCCCGTCAGGCGCGATGAAGACCTGGGTCTTGTGCATCAGGCGCCGGAACGCCTTGGCGTGGATGATCCTGTCGCGGTCGCGCTGGAACTCGTTGCGGATGCCGTCCGGCGGCTCGGGCCGGAGTCGCCCGGAGCTGGCCGGGCACGCCCTGAGAACCTTCTCTCCCCTCATGCCGGACGCCGCAGCGCGCGCTCCATGGAAAAGACCCCCGGCGCGTGCGCGCGCACGTGCGCGCGCACGGCCCGCAGGACGCTCTCCTCGACCCTCCCTTCGACCGCGGCCAGCCTCATCGGCCCGGCGAGGAGAGAGGCGAGCGCCCGACCGGCCCCCGGGGCGAGCGCGAAGGCGTCCCCGACCCCCCGCGCGCACGCCTCGCAGAGCACCCCGCCGAGTTCCGGGGAGTAGCGCGCCACCTCCCCGACCTCCTCTCCGCAGACGCCACAGGCGTCGAGCCGGGGAGCATACCCCGCGAGAGATGCGAGCTTGAGCCCGAACGCCGCCTCCACGGCCCCGAAGCCGCCCTCCCTGCCCTCCAGCGCCTCCAGCGCGTGGAAGAGCAGGTTGAAGACCCTCCGGTCCGCCTCGCCGCCGGCGAGCGCGCGCACGGTGCGCACCATCCTCCCCGCCGCCTCGAAGCGGGCGAGGTCCTCCTTGACCCCGCGGAAGCTCCGCAGCGTCTCGACCTGGGTGATCGTATCCAGCGTACGGCCCCGGTAGGCCATGAACTCCACGCAGCACAACGGTTCGAGCCGCCCCCCGAAGCGGGAGCGCGGGCGGCGCACCCCCTTGGCGATCGCCGAGACCATGCCCCCGTCGGCGGTGTAGAGGTCCAGGATGCGGTCTGCCTCGCCGTAGCGCATGGAGCGGAGGACGATCCCCCTACTCCTGTAGACCGCCATCCTCCGCCTCCTTCATGACCTGCACGCTGCGGCTCATCCCGAGACGCGAGGCCCCGGCGTTGAGCATCTCGAGCGCCTGCTCCAGGCTCGAGATGCCGCCCGAAGCCTTGACCGCGAGCCCCTCCGGGGCCTCCTCCCTGAGCAGCGCCACGTCCTTCGCGCTGGCCCCCGCCGGCCCGAAGCCGGTCGAGGTCTTGACGAAGTCCGCCCCGCTGGCCGCGATCATCTGCACCGCCAGGCGCTTCATCTCGTCCGTGAGGTAGGCGGTCTCTATTATCACTTTGAGGACGGCGTCGTTGAGACCGTTGTTCATCGCGACGACGCTGACCTCCTGCGTGAGGCTGGAGAGCTCCTCCGCGACGTAGGAGAAATCCCCCGAGAGGAAGCGGGAGATGTTCATCACCACGTCGACCTCGGAGGCGCCCCCGGAGATCGCGTCGCGCACCGCCGCCTGCTTGACCCGCGTCACGTCCGCCCCGAACGGGAACGAGACCACCGTCCCGACCTTCACGTCGGTCCCGCGCAGCTCCCGCGCGGCCAGCCTGACGTAACAGGGAGGCACGCAGACGCTCGCGAAGTGGTGCTCGACCGCCTCCTGACACAACCGCACGATCTCCTTCTCGGTGGCGTCCGGCCTGAGGAGGGTGTGGTCTATGGTCTTCGCAAACTCCCGCACCCTCATCGCCAAGAACGCACCTCCCTCACACGCTCCACGACCGCCATTATAACCCCAGCCTCTCGAGAAACTTCGGATCGCGCCGCCACCCCGGCGTCACCCTGACCTTGAGGTCGAGGTATATTCTGGTGCCGAGCAGCCGTTCGACCTCCTGACGCGCCTCGGTCCCTATCCGCTTTATGGTGCGGCCTTTTTCGCCGAGCACGATCATGCGCTGGGAGGGACGCTCGACGTGGAGGATGGCGTAGATGACGGTCACGTTCTCCTTGCGCTCGACCTCCTCTATCTCGACCGCGACGGCGTGCGGGACCTCCTCGCGCAGGACGTTGAGGGCCTTCTCGCGGATGTACTCGGCGATGATCATGGACTCCGGGTAGTCGGTGACCTGCCCCTCCGGGAAGTAGAGCGGCCCCTCGGGCAGAAGCTCGACTATCGCGCTCTCGAGCGGCCCCAGGTTCAGCCCGCTCACGGCGCTGGTCATGAAGACGTCGCGCCACCCGCCCAAACCTTCGACCTCCTCGACGACGGGCAGGGCGTCGTCCCGGCGCCTGAGGAGGTCGACCTTGTTGACGCAGGCGATCGCCGGGGTGCCGGAGTGCGCGATGAGGTCCGCCACGTAGCGGTCCCCGCGCCCTATCTCCTGGGTCGCGTCGACGAGGAACAGGATCGCATCGGACTCCGAGAGGCTCGCGACGACCCGCTCCTGCATCCGGGCGCGCAGCGCATCGCGCGGCTTCTGCGAGCCCGGGGTGTCGACGAAGACGATCTGGTACCCGGGACCGTTCTTCACGCCGCGTATCGAGCTGCGGGTGGTCTGGGGACGCGGCGAGGTGATCGAAACCTTCGCCCCCACCAGCCGGTTGACGAGCGTGGACTTCCCCACGTTGGGCCGCCCGACGACCGCGACGAACCCGCTCCTGAAACCCTCTCCACCCTGCACTACAGATCCTCCGGCCCGAACGCGTGCGGCAGTATCTCCCCGAAAGGATACGCCACCGCCCGCCCGTCCTCCTCCACCACCACCTCCCGGCAGCCGAACTCCAGGAGCACCTGCCGGCAGGCCCCGCACGGGAAGCACGGCGCCGCACCGGACCCCGCGACCGCGACGGCGGAGATCTCACGCTCCCCCGACGCCACCATCGCGCAGACCGCCCCCCGCTCGGCGCAGATGGCGAGCCCGTAGGAGGCGTTCTCGACGTTGCAGCCCGTGTACACGCGCCCCGACCCCGAGAGCACCGCCGCCCCCACCCGGAAGCCGCTGTAGGGGGCGTAGGCCCGCTCCGACGCCTCACGCGCCGCCCGAAGGAGCTCCTCTCTCCTCTGTGCGCTCACAACAGCTGGAACACCGCCACGCTCACCAGCCCACCCAGAACCGCTCCCGCCACCACCTGATAGACGCTGTGGATCCCACCCTCCACCCGGCTCTGGCACACCAGGAGCGCCATGACGAGCGCGATGAGGGAAACGATGCCGCCGTGCGGCCCGCGGGCCGCCGTGAAGCTCACCGCGACCCAGCCCCCGAAGGCCACCGCCGCGTGCCCCGAGGGCATCCCCCCGGCGAACGCGCTGGGCGCGTGGGTGATCGCCTTCACCAGCAGCACCAACAGTACCACCAGGCCGAGTGCGATGAGCGTCAGGCTCGCCGGCGAGCGGCGCACGGTCTCTATGACGTGCAGCGTCGGCGGCCCGAGCCTGCTCGCGAGCACCAGGTACCCGACCAGCACCGCGCCGATGCTGGAGACCAGCACCGCCCCGGCCGCGACGTCCTTGGCCAGCTTGGCCAGCGGATGATACTCCTCGGTCACCAGGTCCACGGCGAACTCCATCGCCGTGTTCAGCAGCTCCGTCACCAGGACGAACATTATCGCCAGGATCAGAGCCACCAGCTCTAGCGCGCTCACCCCCACCAGCAGCCCCACCACGAGCACCACCACCGCCGCGGTGACGTGGATGCGCATGTTGCGCTGCGTGCGCACCGCGTAAACCAGCCCCTGATAGGCGTGCTCAAAGCTGCGGCTCATCTTCTGCTGCCGCCTCTTTCCGCGCTCAGCCTCGCGCCCCGCCGGCATCCTCGATCACCTCCGCCTGCACCCGGGCCATCTCGCTCCCCTCGAAATCCTCCCCGTGGTCCATTCCGGCCAGATGCAGCGCCCCGTGCACCACCAGCTCCTCCACCCCCATCTCCGGGCTCGCACACTCCGGACAGATCACGACCTCCCCCACCATCTCCCCGTACGGCCCGTCCAGCTCGAAGCTGAGGACGTCCGTCGGAGCATCCTTTCTTCTAAACTTCAGGTTTAGATCGTGGATGGTCGCGGCGTCGACCAGGACCACCGAGACCTCGCCCATACGCTCCGGATCGAAGCCGCACCGCCGGAACGCCGCCACGCACAGCTCCGTCGCCCGCTCCTCCGAGAGGAGCCCGCAGCCTACCTCATCCAGCACCTCTACTGTGAACCTGCGATTCATATTCAGCCAGTATGTTTCGTAGGTTCAGGTTTAGGTTTACCCGGTGGCAGGGCCTCGGGGTACTCGATACGGGGGCCGAGGAAGCCGATCATGGCTTCCCGGATTGCATCCCCGACCTGTTGGATCTCGTGGACGGTCAGGTCGCAGCGGTCGAACTGGCCATCGTTGAGTTTGGAGTTTATGTGGTAGGAGACGATATCCTCTATCCGCTTCGGGGTAGGTTTCTCGAGAGAACGGACGGTCGCCTCCACGGAGTCGGCGAGCATCACTATCCCGGCCTCTTTGCTGCGGGGCAGCCCGCCGTGGTAGCGGAAGTCCGACTCTGTCACCGCCTCGCCGCCCTTCTGGCTCTCTTTGAGTGCCTTACGATAGAAGTACTCTATGCGGGTGTTGCCGTGGTGCTGGGCTATTATCTCGACGATCTCCTCGGGCAGGCCCCAGCTCCGGGCCAGTTCCACGCCGTCTTTCACGTGGCGGCGCAGGATCTTGGCCGAGAGCATCGGGGAGAGATTCTCGTGGGGATTGGAGCGTCCGATCTGGTTCTCTATGAAGTAGAGGGGGTGTTCGATCTTACCGATATCGTGGTAGTAGGAGCCCACGCGGGCCAGGAGAGCGTTGGCCTCTATCCGTTCGGCCGCGTTCTCGGCCAGGTTCCCCACCTGCATGGAGTGGCTGAACGTCCCCGGGGCCCGGCGCAAGAGCTGCTGCAGGAGTGGGTGTCCCGGGTCCGAGAGCTCGAGGAGGCGCATCGGGGTCAGAAAGTTGAAGGTGCTCTCCAGAAGCGGCAGCATGACCATCGCGATCATCAGCGAAAGGAAGCCGTTTATCAGCCCGTACCCCCCCTGGCGCAGCGCCACGTGCAGTCCCGTCCCGCCGATGAGGGAGACCGCGAAGGTTACCACGGCCATCACCACCGCCACGAACAGCCCGGCCCGCAGCAGATCCATCCGCGAATCCGCCCGCACCACGGTGTAGACGGCGAACCCCGAGGAGAGCATGAGGGTGGCCGTCAGCAGGTCGTCGTTCTGACCGATGATCCCGAAGTTCACGCTGCAGATGACGACGAGGAGGAACATCATCCTCGGCCCGAGCAGGATGGTCCCCAGGATCGAGAAGCCGGCGAGCGGGATCAGGTACGGGTTGAGCGAGAAGTAGACGAAAGCCCGGGCGACGGCGGTGAAGAGTATCGTGAGCGCAGAGGCCAGAACCAGCCGGGTCGCCACCTTGGTCTTAAGGATGCGGCGCCTGAAGCGCTCCAGGAAGTACCAGGCAACACCCATCTCGGCGGAGACCACGAGCGCCACCCCGAGCAGTGCGGTCCAGGGCTTGGTGCTGTCCGCCTTGCCCAGCGCCTTCAGCTGGGCGAGCTTCTCACGGTCCACGACCTCCCCGCGCGAGAGCACCCGCTCCCCCTGCTGCACGCTGCCCATGACGGGCCTGACCCGGGAGGCCGCCTCCCGGCGCGCCTTCTCGGTTGCGGCGCGGTCCACGACATAGTTCGGCTGCAGGAAATCCCGGCTCAGGATGCCGGTGATCCGGCCAACCTCGCCGGAGCCGCCCGATGCTTGCGCTAGCCTCAGGCGGGCTTCGGAGAGCGTTATGACCGAGGGATGCCCCTGCTGCAGGCTGCCCCCCGCGACCGCCGTCGAGCGGTAGAGGGCCGAGAGGTTGCGGAGGGTGCCCTCCTCCACGCTACGGAAGTCGTCACCGCTCATGGAGAGGAGTGAGGCGGCCACGTCACGCGGCAGGTGGAACGGTGCCGCACCCACCACCTCCGAGACCCTGCTCTCCGTCGGTCGGTGCGAGGAGCGTATCTGCCCGACCCGGTCGAAGAACCCTCTGACCTTCGCCTCCACCTCGCTCGGAACCCTGCGGTCCAGCCGGTAGACCGGCTGCACGCTGGAGGCGGCCTGCTGGCGGGCCGCCTCGGTGCGCACGGGGTCTTCGTAGGTCACGCTGCGCTGCGCGTAGACGTCGCTCCTCGCAACGCTCCCCAGGTGGTAGTCCTGCACGGAGGTCCCCAGGCCGAGCGAGGCTATCGGTCTGGTATCCATCCCGACCAGGAAGGTGAGACAAAACCAGGTCACGACGGCCAGGATGACGTAGAGCCGCCTCCTCGGTACGGCCTCCACCCGGGCGATCATGCGCTCGACCACGCCCGGCGGGCGGTGGAGCGGGTCGGGAGGTCTGGTGCCCGACGGCGGCCGGTCGTGCGCCCTGGGCCTGAAGAGCCTCATCGCAGCTCGTATCCCGTGAAGGGCGGGTAGGAGTACGTCTCCCTAGCCCTCGTCCTTCCCCTGAGCCCGCTCGTAGGCGTTGACGATACGCATCACCAGGTCGCTGCGCACGATATCGCTCCTTTCGAGAGAGACGAACGAAACCCCCTCCACGCCCTCCAGGATCCTGCGGGCGTCCTCGAGCCCGCTCCTGCGGCCCTTGGGCAGGTCCACCTGCGTGACGTCCCCCGTGATGACCATCTTCGAGCCGAACCCCAGGCGCGTCAGGAACATCTTCATCTGCTGCGGGGTGGTGTTCTGCGCCTCGTCGAGGATCACGAAGGCGTCGTTGAGGGTGCGCCCGCGCATGAAGGCGAGCGGGGCGATCTCGATCACGCCGCGCTCCATGTGCGAGCGGAACTTCGCCGGGTCCATCATCTCGTAGAGCGCGTCGTAGAGGGGCCTGAAGTACGGGTCGACCTTGGCCATCATGTCCCCGGGCAGGAAGCCGAGCGATTCGCCGGCCTCCACGGCCGGTCGGGTCAGGATGATCCGCGAGACCTCACCCCTGTTGAGAGCGTCGACGGCGAGCGCCACCGCCAGGTAGGTCTTCCCCGTCCCGGCGGGTCCTATACCGAAGGTGATCGTACCCTGCCTTATCGCGTCGGTGTAGGCCTTCTGGTTGCGGGTCTTGGGAACCACCCGGCGGCCCCGGTTGGTGAGCAGGACGTCGCCGAGCACCCTCCTCCCGGCGTCTGCGGCGCCCATGCTGTAGAGGCGCTCCGCGGTCTCCGGGGTGGGCTGGTGTCCGTCCTCGGCGAGCCCGACGAGCCCCTCGAAGAGCGAGGCCGCCTCCTCCACCTCCGCCTCGGCGCCGCGCAGCAGGATCTCGTTGCCCATGACTATTACCTCGCAGCCGACGAGCTCCTCGACCCTGCGCAGGACCGAGTCGCGCTGCCCCAGCACCTCGGGGAGGCTCTGGGGCGGGATGATCACCTTCGACTCTATCCGGCTTTCCGTTGCGATGTCCGTGCCACCTCCCATAAAAGGAACATTACTACTGCAGGCGGCTCCTTACCAGCTCGGCGAGGCGCCGCCCCTCGGCCCTTCCCCCGGCGAGCGCCGTGGCCCGGCCCATCACCCGGCCCATGTCCTTCATGCCGGAGGCGCCGGTCTCCTCGATCGCCCGCTCCACGATGCCCTCCATCTCCTCCTCGGAGAGCGGGGCCGGCAGGTACTCCCGCACCAGAGCCGCCTCGTACTCCTCACCCGCGGCCTGCTCCCCGCGCCCGGCCTTCCGGTACGCCTCGGCCGCCTCCTCGCGCTGCTTGAGCTGCCGGCGGAGCACCGCGAGCTCCTCCTCTTCGGAGAGCGTCCCGCCGGAGTCGACCTGCGCGTTCTTCAGCGCGGCGCTCAGCATCCTGAGCGCCCGTACCTTCTGCATCTCCCGGGCCTTCATGGCCTGCTTCACGTCCTGCTGTATTTGCTCCATAAGGCTCATATATCACACCTCGCAGCTTCCGTTTTCGTCATCGGCAGGGTGAGCGAGGTCCATCGCCGCCCGCGCCCGGGCCACCGCGACCACGCCCGCGGTCTCGCTCCTGAGCCGGTAGGGCCCGAGGCTCGCGAGCGTGAGCCCGCCCCGGCGCGCCGCCGCGACCTCCTCCTCGCTCCATCCCCCCTCCGGGCCGACGAACAGGTTCGCCTCGCCGCCCTTCGCGACCGGCCACTCGATGGGGGCGTGCCTCCCGACGTTGTGCAGGAGGACGCCGTCCTGCACCTCCCGGACCGCTTCCGGGAACCGGAGCGGCTCCCGCACCCGGGGGACACGCAGCTGGAGCGACTGCCGGGCGGCGGAGACGGCGATCCTGCGCCACCGCGCGAGCCTGCGCCGGACGGCCCCGGCCCCGACGAGCACCCGCTCGCTCAAGACCGGCACGATCTCGTCGGCCCCGAGCTCGGTCGCCTTTTCGACGAGGAGGTCCATGTGGCCACCCCTGGGGACGGCCTGATAGATCCTGACAACCCCGCGCGCCGGCTCCCCGGCGTGCAACGGCTCGGAGATCTCGGCCCGGCCCTCCCCGAGCAGCGTGGCCAGAAACAGGCGCCTCCTCGAGTCCACGACCTCTATCGCGTCCCCCCGCCGGGCGCGCAGGACGCGGAAGACGTGGTGCGCCTCCTCCCGCGGCAACCTCAGGTGCGTCCCGACCTCCGCCGCCGAGTCGAGGAAGATGCGCGTGATCGGGGAGCGTTCGATCTTCGCTCCTATCGGAAGACGCTCCTCAGACGCTCGAAGAAGGAGTCCCGGCCGTCGGTGCCGTCGTAGGTCTTCTCCCCGCTCGCCTCCTCGAACCTCTCCAGGAGACGGCGCTGCTCGTCGGTGAGGTTCGTCGGCACCATGACGTCGACGACGATCTTCAGGTCGCCCCGCCCCCTCCCGTGCAGCCTCGGCATCCCCTCGCCGCGCAGCCGGATCGCGGTGCCCGGCTGGGTGCCGGGCTCGATGCGCACCGTACGCTCCCCGTCGAGCGTGGGGACCTCGGCCTCGGTGCCGAGCGCGGCCTCGACGAAGTTTATCCGCAGGCGGTGGATGAGATCGTCCCCGTCGCGCATCAGCTCGGGGTCCTGCTCCACCCGGACGGTGACGTAGAGGTCGCCGGGGGCCCCGCCGGGCTCCCCGGCGTGCCCGCCGCCCGAGACCCGCAGCCGCATCCCGTCGTCTATGCCGGGCGGGATCCGGATCTCGCGCCGCACCACCTCCGAGACGCGGCCGCTGCCGCGGCACCGCCCGCACTCTTCCTCCACGACCTGACCCCGCCCGCCGCAGGTGGAGCAGGTCTGGGTGCTGACCATCTGGCCGAGGAGGCTCTCGCGCACCATCTTCACCGCCCCGGCCCCGCCGCAGGTCGGGCAGGTGCGCATCTTCGTGCCCCCGGCGCCGCCGCAGACCGGGCAGTTCTTGATCGTCTGCACCCGGACCTCGCGCCTGGTACCGAAGGCCGCCTCCCGCAGCGAGACCGTGACCTCGGTCTCGATGTCCCCGCCGCGGCCCGGCTCCCGGCGCCGCCCGCCGAAGAACGGGTCGGAGCCGAAGCGGTCCCCGAAGAACGCCTCGAAGATGTCCTGGAAGCCGCCGAAGGGGTCCTCCCCGGCGTACCCGCCGCCGGCCCCGGAGCCGCGCGGCACCCGATGGCCGTAGGTGTCGTACGCCCGGCGGGCCTCCGGGTTGGAGAGCACCTCGTAGGCCTCCGAGAGCTCCTTGAAGCGCTCCTCGGCCTCCGGGTCGCCGGGGTTCGCGTCGGGGTGGTACTTGCGGGCCAGCCTGCGGTAGGCCTTCTTTATCTCCTGCTCCGAGGCCCCGCGCGGCACGCCCAGAACCTCGTAGTAGTCTCGCTTCGCGCCAGCCACGTCCTAGAACCCGCTGGTGAGCCGCTGGGTCAGGGTCTCCGCCGCGTCGCGCACGATGCTTATCGCGGCGTCGTAGTCCATCCGCTTGGGGCCTATGAGTCCGACCACCCCGAGCGGCCGCTCGCGCCGGTTGTACGCGGCGGCGACGAGGCTCGCCCCGCTCAGGTGGTAGAAGACGTTCTCGGCCCCGATCGAGACGATCACGCCCGTGTTGGAGACCGCCGAGCGCTCGAGCGCGTCGCTCATCAGCCGCAGCAGCCACCGCCGGCGCTCGAAGATCTCCATGATCGCCGAGAGGCTCTCCGGGTCGAGGTCGTCGAGCCGGGCGAGCAGCGCGGACATCCCCTGGATGAAGACCCCGCGCTCCGCCGAACGCCCGACGGCCTCGACGGCCCCGAGCACGGCGTCGACCACCTGCGGGTTGTGCTCGGAGAGGACCTTGCGGGCGGCAGTGGCGAGCTCGAGGTCTATCCCGAGCGGCCGCCCCGAGATCCAGGCGTTCAAGGAGTGCAGCATCTCCCTCAGCTCGTCCTCACCCACGCAGGCGGGCAGCCGCACGCGGGCGCTCGCCGCCGCCCCGCTCTCCATCGAGAGCGCGAGCAAAACCTCGCCCTCGCCGAGCGGCAGGTAGTCCACCCGCGCTATGGCGTCCCCGAAGGCCGCCGGCCCGGCGACGACCGCGAGCAGGCGCGTCACCTCGCTCATCCCCTCGGAGACCTCGCGCAACAGCTCGTCCACGTTGCCGTAGACCTCGGGTATCTCCAGGCTGCTCGGCTCCTCGCGCCGCTCCCGCATCAGCGCGTCGACGTAGTAGCGGTACCCGGCGTCGGTCGGGATGCGGCCGGCCGAGGTGTGCGGGTGCGTGAGGAGCCCCATCCGCTCGAGCTCGGCGAGCTCCGCCCGGATCGTCGAGCTGCTTGCATCCACCACCTCACTCAGGGCCGCGCTGCTCACCGGCGTCCCCGTCGAGATGTACATCTCCAGCGTCTTCAGAAGTATTTCGTGCTGTCTCGGGCTGATCTGAGGGGTCCTCATCTCATCGGGGATTTTATCACGGTGGGTGGTGGCTCCACCGCCCGCCCGGACGCCGTCCCGGCGCCCTCTCCCTCTTCCTGCAACGGGACCCTCGCCCGCCGGTTTGCAAAATCACCGACGACAGGGCTTTCTTGAGGTTCCTCGCGGGAAACAGAGATCGGCGGGGAGCTAGAAGACAACCGGCACTCAAGACGGCCCACCTCAAGCCTGCTCGGATAGAGCACGGCTCCGGCGAGGCCGCTCCCCGATGCCGCCACGCTCCAGATACCACCGGTAGGTGTGCTCGATGCCCTCCCGCAGAGGGATCCTCGCCCGCCAGCCCAGAGAGTGCAGGCGGCCCACATCGAGCAGCTTGCGTGGGGTGCCATCTGGTTTTGTGCTGTCAAAGCGTATCTCTCCCTCGTAGCCGACCACCTCCCGGACTAGCT
>NZ_JAQKGV010000031.1 GCF_028617075.1 Rubrobacter calidifluminis
CCACTCGAACCCCCCTGCCCCGCGCTTCCTCCACCGCACCCGGCGGCCCCCAGGAGCGCGGTGGCGGCCAGACCGGCGCCGCCAAGCCTCAGAAAATCAGCCCGGCTGAGCGGGTTTCTCCCACGAGGCTCACCCTCTCTTCTTTCGCTGCGGCCCATCCTTCTCCTCCTCGATGATCGCCTGCAAGATTCTCTTCATGCCAGAGCTTCCGTTTCGTTTGTTTCGGCTATGCTCCGCGCTTGCGTAGCGTGTCGGTCATTACGGCCAGCGCGATGACCGCTCCTATCACCACCTCCTGCCAGAACGACGAGACGTTGAGCAGGGTCAGCCCGTTGCGCAACACGCCGAGTATCAGCGCGCCTATGAAGGTGCCGGTCGCCGAGCCGACGCCCCCCGCCAAACTGGCTCCTCCGATCACCGCTGCTGCGATCGAGTCGAGCTCGAATCCGGTGCCCGCCTGGGGCTGGGCCGAGGCGAGCTGGGCGGTCAGCAGTATCCCGGCTACGGCTGCGAACAGCCCAGAGAGCGAGTAGATGACCAGCTTCTGGGCCGAGACGTTTATCCCCGAGAGCCTCGCGGCCTCCTCGTTTCCACCTATGGCGTACATACAGCGGCCTGGGTAGGTGGCGCGCAGACTACCGGCTGTCACAAGCCAGGCCAGTACCATGAGAACCACCGCGTAGGGTACGAACCCGAAGATGTCGCCGCTCCCGAACTCGCTCACCGCGCGTGGTATGGGGTTTAGCGGGACGCCCCCGGAGATGACGAGCGCCATCCCCCGGGCCGCGCTGAGCATGGCCAGCGTAGCGATGAACGGTGGGAGCCTGCCCAACGTGATGAGCAATCCGTCTACCAACCCCGCAAGAACACCGACCCCCAGCCCCACCCCGAGGGCCACGGGGAGCGGAAGCCCGGCCTTCACCGAAGCCCATCCGAAGGCGATCCCCGAGAGCCCGAGGACGCTGCCGACCGAGAGGTCTATCCCTCCGGAGACGATGACGAAGGTCTGTCCGAAGGCAAGGAGCGCCACGACCGCGGCCTGAAAACCCACATTGAAGAGGTTTTGGAACGTGAGGAAATTGGGGGAGAGAAACGTGAGGATGAGGCCGAGCAGGATGAGACCACCCAGCGGGCCTCCTCTGGAGAGCAGCGAGCGGGGGTCAACCTTCTGCACGATACTAGCCAACTGCGGTCCTCCTCGAGCGTGTCGCGAGCTGCATGACCTTCTCCTGCGTGGCCTCCTCTGCGGAGAGCTCCCCGGTGATGGTCCCGTCGCTCATCACCAGGATCCTGTCGCTCATGCCGAGCACCTCGGGGAGCTCGCTGGAGACCATGAGAACCCCGGCCCCGTCCTCGGTGAGCGCGTTGATCAGCTCATAGATCTCTACCTTGGCGCCGACGTCGATCCCCCGCGTGGGCTCGTCGAGTATCAGGACCTTGGGATGCGCCAGAAGCCACTTGCCTATGATTACCTTCTGCTGGTTCCCACCCGAGAGGTAGCGGATCTCCTGATCAGGTTTAGGTGGCCTGATGTTCAACTCTTCGATCATGCGCCAGGCCTGCCGCTGCATCTGCCCGCGGTCGATCAGGCCAAGCCTGCGGTACCTCTTGAGCGTGGCCAGACCGAGGTTGTCAGCTACCGAGAGTGGCGGGACTATGCCCTGGTCTCTCCTGTTCTCCGGGACGAAGCCGAGCCCCGCCTTTCCAGCTTCCTCCACCTCCCCGGACCTCAGCCTGCGCCCCCCGACGAGCACCTCCCCGGAGTCGAAAGGGTCCGCCCCGAATACGGACCTCACCAGCTCGGTCCTGCCTGCGCCCACGATCCCCGCGAGCCCGACCACTTCTCCGGACCTGACCTGGAAGGATATGTCCCGGAAGATTCCTTCGCGCGAGAGTCCCTTTACCTCCAGCAGGGTGTCACCCACCCGGGACCTGCGCCGGGGAAACTGGTTCTCTATGCTCCGTCCGACCATCATCCTTACCAGCCGGGACGGGTCGGTTAGTGCGCCACACTCGCCGATCTTCTTGCCGTCCCTCAGTACGGTCACACGGTCGCCTATCTCGGCGACCTCCTCCAGGCGGTGGGAGATGAAGATTATCCCCACTCCCTCCTGCCGCAAGCTCCGGATCGTCTCGAAGAGCCGCGTTATCTCTTCCCCGGAGAGCGCGGAGGTCGGCTCGTCCATGATGAGGATCCTCGTGTCCAGGCTCAGCGCCTTCGCTATCTCGACCATCTGTTGCTGGGCCACCCCGAGCCGCTCCACGCGTGCATCGGGCGAGACCCGGACCCCAAGCCTATCGAGGAGTGCGTGTGCGTCCGCGAGCATCCGCCGCCGGTCGACGAGGCCGAAGCGCCTCGGCTGGCGTCCTAGAAAGATGTTCTCGGCGACCGTTAGCTGCGGGACCAGGTTGAACTCCTGGTATATGGTAGAGATGCCCAGCCGCTCGGCGACCGCCGAGCTCAGGGTGACTCTCCTGCCGTCCAGGTAGATCTCGCCCTCATCCGGCTGGTAAGCGCCGGAGAGTATCTTGATGAGCGTGCTCTTGCCTGCTCCGTTCTCTCCCAGCAGGACGTGCACCTCGCTGGCTTTCAGATCGAAGTCGACCCCGTCCAGGGCGACCACGCCCGGGAACCGCTTGGTTATCCCCCGCATCTCGAGAAGTGAACTCACCGCACACCCTCCCTCACGGGACCGCAAGAGCCCCTGATCACCAACTGCGCCTCCATGGGCTCGGGTTCCTTCGTGCTCTTGCGCTCCCTTATCATCTCTATGAGCAGGCTGGCCGCCGATGCTCCCAGCGCGCGCGTGGGCTGGGCTATCGCCGTGATCGGAGGCTTGAGGAGCCCGAACCAGGGGACGTCGTCGAAGCTGGCGAAGGAGATCTCCTGCGGGATCCTCACTCCTGCTTCCTCGAGGGCCTGAAGAGCCCCGAGCGCCATGAGGTTGTTCGCCGCGAATACCGCCGTGGGCGGCTCCGCGAGCGCCAGCAACTTGCGCATCGCCTCAAGACCACTCGACCGGCGAAAATTGCCGAACTTTATGTATTCGTCGGGTATCCGTATACCCCGCCTGCCGGCAGCGTTTAAGAAAGCCTCTAGCCGCTCCCTCCCCGAGATGATCTCTCTCGGTCCGGAGATGATCGCCAGCCTGCGGTGCCCGAGCCCGATCAGGTGCTCCACGAGCGAATCCACAGCCCCTCGTCCGTCTGCTCTGACGACAGGCACCCCCGCGGCACCGTCGATCGAGCGGTCGAGGAACACCACTGGAACCCTCCCCCCTACCACCTTGAGCAGATGGGGCGCGTCAGAGCGCGCCGGGCTCAGCAGGATCCCATCTACCTGCTTCTGGAGCAGAACGTTCAGATACAGCTCCTCCTTGGCTGGATCCTCATCCGCGTTGCCCAGGATCAGGCTGTACCCCTCCCGCGCCGCCTCGTCCTCGACAGCCCTCGCCACCTCGGTGAAGAAAGGATTCGTCACGTTGGATATCACGAGCCCCAGCGTCCTCGTGCTCTCCATCCGTAGAGACCTGGCAACGGCGTTCGGCCTGTACCCGAGGCGCTCGATCGCAGCCAACACCCTCAGGCGCTTGTCCTCGCTTACCCCCTCCTTCCCGCTCAATACCCGTGAGACCGTCGCCGTGGAAACCCCAGCCTCTCTCGCCACATCCTTCACCGTCGGTGTCTTCATGATCGTTTGAGAAATCATTGTAAACGATTACGTAATCGTTTACAAGGCTGATCGGAGCGGCTACCGGCGATCGGGTGTGGGGCGTGTTTGCCTGGGAGAGTTGGGCCCGGGGGATACCCCGGGCCCTATCGGGGGCTTACTGCCCTTCTACTTGGATGCTTGCCTCGAGGGGCAGGTTGCGTGATGAGTCTCCCACCAGTATGCGATATGCGCCGTCTGGCACCTTCCATGTTTGGGTGGAGCCGTCCCACACTGCGAACGCCCGGCGGGTGAGGCTCATGCTCACCCGCTTGCTCTGGCCGGGTCTGAGGTGGATCTTTTCGAAGGCCCTGAGCTGCCGGGGCGGTTCGCCGGTCCGCTGCGGGTCGGCGACGTAGACCTGCACCACCTCATCCCCGGGGCGGCTTCCGGTGTTAGTCACCCTGACGCGGATCCTCACCTTGTGTCCGGTGTGCACCTTCTCTGGCGTGACCGTCAGGTGGCTGAGGCGGAAGGTGGTGTAGGAGAGCCCGTAGCCGAAGGGGAAGAGGGGCTCGAGGTTCTTCTCGTCATACCAGCGGTACCCGACGTCCAGACCCTCGGAGTAGTGGACCTTGCCATCCACCCCAGGCCAGCGCGCCGGGGTGTGGGCCGGGACCTGGGCGAGATTTTTCGGGAAGGTGACCGGGAGCTTCCCCGAGGGGTTGACGTCCCCGAAGAGCAGAGCGGCTATTGCGTTACCGTCCTCCTGCCCTGGATACCAGGCCTCGAGCACTCCCTTCACCCGGTCGATCCAGGGCATGGTCACCGCTGAGCCGGTGTTGAGGACGACGATGGTGTTGGGGTTGGCCTTCGCGATGGCGGAGATGAGCCTGTTCTGGTCGGACCCCAGGCTGATGTCCTGCAGATCTGAGCCTTCGCTCTCGTACTTGTCCGCGAACACCACGGCGACATCCGACTTCTTGGCCAGCTCCACGGCCTGCTGCTTAGGAGAGGTGCTGCCCGGCACCTGCCAGCCGAGGCTCAGGCTGCTGTCCCCGCCAGCCTGGTAGTACTCGACCCTGATGTTCACCTGCTGGCCCGCGGTGAGCTGGATCCTGGCGGTTTTGGTCGTGGCGGCGTGGTCTCCCCAGTTGTTTATGAGCTCCTTGCCGTCTATGTAGAGCCGGCTGCCATCGTCACTGGTGAGCGAGAACGTGTAGGTGCCCGTCTTGGGCGGGATGAGGGTCCCGCTCCAGGATGCCGACCAGTCGGTGGCAGGCACCCCGGACGTGGGTGAGGAGCCCTTCCAGTTGTAGTCTATGTTGGATGCTTCTCCGGTGGCGATAGGATTACCGGAGAGGTCGGTGCCTCCGTAGTAGGTGACCTCGAGGCCGCTCCCGAAAGCGCTGGCCGGTACTGCGGGGAGCTGACCCTGCGGGTAGAGACCCTCGGCGTAGCGCACCTTCACGCCGCTGCCAGCCCGTTCGGAGATCCCCTGGTAGGGAGTAATTACGTAAGGAGCCTGGACCTGGGCGCTGCCACCTCCAGAGGTCATGGCCTGCGAGCCTCCACCCGGACCAATCACGGCGATGGAGTGGACCCTGCTCGCATCAAGCGGGAGGAGTCCTCCCTCGTTCTTGAGCAGGACCGAACCCTGCTCGGCCACCTCCCGTGCCACCTTGGCGTGAGCTGGGGAGGTCACCGTGGCGTCCGGGTTCCCTCTGGCCGGATGGTCGAAGAGGCCGAAGCGGAACATCTGTGTGAGAATGTGCAGGACCATGCGGTCGAGCGTCTTCTCGCTCACCTGTCCCTCCTCGACCGCCTGCTCGAGTGCTGAACCGTAGTAGGTGCCATCCGGCATCTCCATGTCGAGTCCGGCTCTGGCCGAGGGCACGGTGCTGTGTGTAGCTCCCCAGTCGGAGGTCACAAAGCCCTTGAACCCCCACTCGTTCCGCAGGACCTTCTTGAGCAGGTAGCGGTTCTGGCAGGCGTACTCGCCGTTTACCGTGCTGTAGGAGCACATGATCGAACCGACGTGCCCTTCGTCTATCGCCTGCTGGAAGGCCGGCAGGTAGATCTCGTGCATCGCGCGCCGGCTCACTATGGCATCATCCTGGGGCGTGTTGCGGTAGGTCTCTTGGTTGTAGACGGCGTAGTGCTTTACCTGCGAGATTACCCCCTGGTGCTGAACGGCGCGGATCTCGGAGGCTGCCAGCTCTCCCGTGAGGTAGGGATCCTCGCTGAACGACTCGAACGCCCGCCCCCAGCGGGGATCGCGCACGATGTTTATCGTGGGGCCGAGGTTGACGTTCGCGCCCTTGCCCGCCTCCTCGGAACCGATGACCTCGCCGTAGCCCGCCGCCAGCTTCGGATCCCAACTCGCGGCCACTGCGACAGGGGCGGGAAGCTGCGTGACGCCGGTCATCCCGTCCGCGACCCCGGCCGGGCCGTCTTCCAGGTTGAGCGCGGGTATGCACAGCCTCTCGTTCGCCGGGATATGCCCGACGTAGGCTGAGCCGCCCGCACCGTGCACCAGCGCTATCTTGTCGTCCAGTGTCATGTGGCGCAGCACCTCGTGGGCCCTTCTGGCGGGCGAGGCCTTCTGTCCGACCCAAGGACACGAGTTATCACCCGTCGGGCGTGCTCCGGCCAGAGAGGTGACGAGCGTCAAGACCGCAGCCGCCAGCAGCGTGGCGGCGAGCATCGCCACGGGCTGACCTCTCCTGCCATCGGGAGCCCTTCCACGCGCGATGATCCTCAAAGAGGGTACCTCCTTCCTTCGAAAGCCTGAGCCCCCGACTCTTTCGCTCCGGGGGCCCTCCCCGGTTCGGCGCTAAGAACCGCAGAGGACTCGGGCTCCGGCCCAGTCGGCGTGGTCATAGTCAGGGTTGTCCCCCCCGTCGGTCACGACGAGTTCAAGCTCCTTCGCCCCTGAGATATCCACGCTGGCGCTCCGCGCAGGATCCAAACCTGTCATCAGGCCACTGTCGTAGAGCTTTCTGCCGTCCGCGAAGACCTGAAAAACCACCGAGCCCCTCTCCCCCACCTCATCGTCTACTCCCACGTCGGATACGAACCTCGAACAGTTGCCGCCAAGGTAGTAGCTGATCTCTGAGGGTGCGTTGGTGCCCAGCCCTTTCTGGTACGTAGCTCCGTTTATGGTGATGGTGTGTCCGTCGCCCGCAGCCTGTTCGCCGTTCGAGGAGTCCTTCTCCACCGGACCCCAGTAGTTGCTGGCGCTCACCCATGGGATGTCGCTCAGGTAGGAGTCTGAGGTTGGTGGCGGTGGGGGTACCTGTGTGGTAGCCTCCGCGGTGATCTCTTCGGTCTTGTTGCCGTACCGGTACGCTGCATGCGCCCGGATCTTGGTGGTTCCTTGTTGTGCGTCCGTCGGTGCCCTGATCTCCCACCTCACGCGCACCGTCTCGCCAGTACCGACCCTGTGGAAGGTCCTCCCAGAAAGGGGTGTGGCCGACCAGCCCCGCGGGACCTCCAGCCCGACCCTCACCGATTCCACCGGCACCCGGGCGTAGTCGGTGAACTCCGTGGTGACCTCGGTCGACGAGCCGGCCGGCACGAATCCCGGAGCGGCGACCGAGAGGCCCGTGGCCGGGGATGCCTGGTTGGGACGGCCGCGGCTCACGCGGTACATGACGACCCCATGCGCGGGAACCCGGGCGCTGATCGTGCCCGCCGTCTCGGTCGAGCGGTGCTCCCAGAGATCGCGCAGGATGTACGCCGGAGCCTTCTTCAGCCCGACCTGCCTCGCTGTGGTCGTGATCGTCGCGGGGCTGTCGGTCTCGTTGAAGAGCACGACCGCCCGGTCACCGTTCTCGAGCGGCTTGGTCAGGACCCAGTGCCCGTCCTTCGAGTACACCGGGTAGCCCTGCCTGCCGAGCGGGTCCTGGTCTACGGCGATGACCTCCCTGTTGGTGTAGATCTCCCGGGTCGCCTTCGACATGTCCCTGAGGTCGGTGCCGGCCAAAAGCGGCGCGGCCATCTCCGCCCACAGGCTGAAGTGGGACCTGTACTCGGTGGTGCTCATCCCACCGTTCCCGACCTCCAGCATGTCTGGGTCGTTCCACGCCCCCGGCTTCGCGTAGGGGTAGAGCCCGACGTTCTGGTGGAAGATGTCGAGCATGCTCGCGTAGCTGTCCTGGATGTCGTGCGTCGTGCGCCACAGGTTCGAGACGTCCTGCGCCCACCTCCAGGGTTCGACCGAGGAGTCCCACCCGTTGCACATGCTGAACACGATCGGACGCCCGGTCGCCGCCAGCGCGTCGCGCATCCTGGTATAGAGCTGCTGCGCCACCTGCTGGTGGCTCTCGCCTGGAAACTGGTCGAACGGGACGTTGCACCAGTCGTACTTGAGATAGTCCACACCCCATCTGGCGAACGTCCTGGCATCCTGGTACTCGTGGCCGTAGCTCCCGGGATATCCGGCGCAGGTCGAGGTCCCCGCGTCCTCGTAGATGCCGAGCTTGAGCCCCTTCGAGTGGACGTAGTCTGCGACGGCCTTGATCCCGTCGGGGAATTTCTCGGGATCCGGGACGAGGTTGCCCTGCGCGTCCCTTTGCTTCGCCATCCAGCAGTCGTCGATGTTCACGTACCTGTAGCCGGCTGCCTTCATCCCGCTGGCGACGATGGCATCGGCGGTCTCCTTGACCAGCTTCTCGTTCACGTTGCACCCGAAGGCGTTCCAGTCGTTCCAGCCCATCGGCGGGGTTTTGGCCAGTCCGTTGTCCAGCGCGAGCGCAGGACGTGCACCGAGGTGCCCGGCTGGGAAGAAACCAACCAGCAGCGCCAGCGCGAAGGCGAGCGCCACCGGGAGAGCCGCCTTACTTCTTTCGCTCATCCAACCCCCTTCTCCCGAGATTTCTGGTAGTCTCGTCACCACGCAGCTCCGAGGCCCTCACCGGTACATGATCCCGAACCTCCTTCCCGCTTCATCCGCCTATCCCGAGCGCGAAGATGTGCATCGCCGTCTGCCCCTGGGAGACACCCCGGCTTATGTCGGGGAGCTTCACGTACCGCACCTCTTTGCCGGATCTCAGGGGAACCGAGGCGTAGTAGAGGCTCACCTGCTGGTCCTGTCTGCCTCCCGGGGTGTTTATGTAGGGGACGGTCGCGAGGATGTCGCCGCCCTCCGGCGGCTCGTTCGCCCACCAGTCAGGCAACGAGAGGGTGAAGCTCTGCGTGCTCCCGTCCGCGTAGACGATCTCTCCCTCACCCGAGGCGTCACCGTAATCCGAGGCGCCCAGGAAGCCGAGCCTGCTTCCGGACCCCGAGACGCTCACCGTTTGCCCGCCGGCGACGACGTTGTCCGGTTGGCCGGCCGGGACGTTGGGCCAGGTAAAGGTGATCCCATCGTGGTCCACCTTCGCGCCGGGGGTGAGACCCACCTGCGCGAGCGCCTGGGCCGAGTAGCTGTACCCTCCGCCGTCGAAGTTGCCGGCGCCCGGGTTGGAGTCGTCGCTTATGCCGGGGTTGTCGAAGGCGGCTGCCAGCGAGGAATACGGGATCGAGACCTCACGTGTGACGCTGGTGGTATCCGGACCGGCAGCGCTCCTGAAGTCCGCCCTGGCGGAGAGCTGGTATCCTCCGGGCCCGACGCCCTCCGGCGGCCGGACGCGCCAGACTGCGTGCACGGTCTCGCCGGGTGCCACCCTGCCGAAGGTGATCGATGAGGTGGCCTGCACGTCCCACCCTTGGGGAGCCACAAGCGAGAGCCGGACGTCACGCAGTGGCTTCCTAGAGGTGTTCTTGAGGATCGCCCGCGCGCTGAACGGCGAGCCTCCCCGGACCACCAGTGGTGTCTTGAGCGAGAATGGCTGCTTCACGTAGATGACGGCGGAGCCGGTCACACCGTCGACGCTGACTCTTATCGTTGCCACGCCCGGGGAGACGGTGTGGACGACGCCATTCTCGCTCACGGTGGCGACCCTCGGGTCGCTGCTGCTGTAGCGAACGTGAGCTTTATCGAGATCGACGAAGGACTGGTCGTTGTTCACCGCCTCGACGATGTTGTCCGCGGTCGCGTGGCGCTCCTCGCGGGCCGGGTCGGTGTCGTCCTTGAGCCAGGGGTTCCTGCCCCTGAGGTCGAGGGTCTGGCCGGGTCGGAAGATGACCCTGTCGGGCTGGACGGTGACATACGCAACCCTGGGCTCTATCGAGCCGTGCACCGTGACCGGCCGGGAGGCTACGATGTTCTCGGCGTTCTTGCCGACCTGGAACAGGTAGCGCCCGTCGTAGACAACCTCCTTCAGCTTCTTCTCATCCCACAGGCTGAGGTCGCTCGCCTTCACCCTCAGCGTGATGTGCTGGGTCTGTCCTGGTCTGAGAAGCCGTGTCTTCTCGAACCCGACGAGCCGCTCCTTTGGGAGCTCCACGCCCGGCTCCTTGAAGGTCGGTGAGGTGTAGAGCTGGGCCACCGTGGTGCCGGAACGGTCGCCGGTGTTGGTGACGTCGAAGCTCACCGTCACGCTCCCGTTTGCAGAGACCGAATGCGGACTCACCTGGACGTGCGAGTAGCGGAACTTCGTGTAGGAGAGGCCGTAGCCGAACGGGTAGGTGGGCTCGCCGGTGAAGTACATGTAGGTACGGCCGAGGCCCCCGGTCTGAGACGGGGTAAGCCCGTAGTTTTCGATGCCGGGGAGTTGGGAGTCGTCCCTGTAGCAGGTGAAGTCGAGGTGCCCGCTCGGGTTCTGCCGGCCGAAAAGCACGTCCGCGAGCGCCGCCCCCTGGCTTTCTCCATTGTAGCCGCTGAAGACTATCGCCGGGAAGCTCTGCTGCACGTTATCTATCTTCAACGGGCCGTCGGACTGGATGGCGAGAACCATCCTTCGGTTGCCGAGGGAGACGACCTGATCTATGAGCGAGCTGTAGTTCCCTGGCAGGTCCAAGCTGGTGCGGTCGTGTCCCTCACTGGCCACGTTCTCATCGGTGCCGACGAAGACCACGACGAGGTCGGCGTTCTTTATGTCCTGCTGGGTCTGTGGGGAGCAGGAGGCCGGCGAGGTCGTGGTCGTGGAGGTGCCGCAAGCGTCGAACGTGACCGAGGCATCCGGGTTGGCCTTCTTGAGGGCCCGGGTGATCCCCTGCACTGCGCTGACCTTGTGCGTGGGATCCCCGGAGTAGCCGCCGAGGGTGACCTTGTCCGCCAGATCACCGACGATGACGATCTTGCTGAGTTTGGAGGGGGCAGCCGGCAAGAGCGGGGAGTTCGTCCCTGGCACATCGGCGTTCTTGAGCAGGACGATCGACTCGTCGGCCACCCGACGCGCCAGCCTCTGATGGGCCGGGCTCTCGATCACGCTCTTGGTGATCTTTGTGTAGGGTACCCTACCCGGCGGGTCGAACTCGCCGGTGCGCATCCTTATCGTGAACAGGTGCACGAGCGCGTCGTCGATCACACCCCTGCTCAGGATGCCGGCCCTTATGGCCTCCCGGATATTGGCGAGCGTCGCCTCGGCCCCGGTGCAGTTGAGGTAAGTCCCGGCCCGCAGCGCGAAGGCCTCCGCCCCCGCCGCACCGGAGACGGTCTTGCCGGTTTTCTCGTTGGTCCAGACTATCTGCCCGTCTTTCTGCTCCGTGGTCCACCCAGGTGGCGCCCAGTCGTGGCTGCCACTCTGGTAGATGTCGCCTATAGCCCCGCAGTCGGAGGTGGTGTACCCGTCGAAGCCGTAGGTTCGTCGGGCGAGTTCGTTCGTGGTGTAGGTGTCGGCGGGCGAGGGGGTGCCGTTTATGGCGTTGTACGAGGTCATGAGCCCGGCGACGTGGGACTTCTGGATGAGGTTTCTGAACTGATAGGTGTAGTAGTCTCTTATGTTGGCATCAGTGGTGTCCGAACTACCCGAGTGTCTGGTGTTCTCGACGTTGTTGAGTGCATAGTGTTTGGCCGTGGCCGCGACCTTGAGGTATCGGGTCTTCGGTCTGCCGCCCAGCGTCTGCCCCTGGTAGCCGTCGACAAAGGCCCCAGCCATCCTGGATGCGAGATAGGGATCCTCCCCGAACGCCTCGTCGGTCCTCCCCCAGCGGGGATCCCGGTCCATGTTCACCGTGGGTGCCCAGTAGGTGAGCGATCCGTAGTCCTTCGGCGAGGGACCGAGGTTGTTCGGGGCAACGCCCCACAGCGACTTGTCCAGAAACCCCCTTGCCTCATCGGAGATCGCGGTCGTCTCCCTGTAGATAAGCCTCGGGTCCCAGCTCATCGTCGAGGCGAAGTTCGTGGGGAAGCTCGTGGCGTGCGGTGCCGCGAGCTGCGGTCCCGGGTTGGTGTTGGCCCCGAGCGCGTTGATCCCGTGCTGGCCCTCGCTCCAGTAGGTGTACTGCTGGACTCCGAGCCGCGGGATCGCCGGCGCGTTGTTGGTGTGCAACTGGGCCACCTCCTCGGCCAGCGTCATGCGGGAGACCAGATCGGCGGCCCGCTCCCGGAACGAGTAGTGGGTGTTGCGGTAGATCGGAAGGTTGCCCCCCTCCCCGCCCGTTCCAGAGCCGGCTTTCCGGGCCGAGGCCGACCCCGACCACCAGAGCATACCGGCAGAGAGAAGCACGGCCAGCACCAGAACGAGAACGTGCCGCACCACCGACCCCCGCCGAACACCCTTTCTAAGCTCCCTTTCCCCTAACACCTGCTACCTCCCCTGCGAAGACCTTATTTGTCCCGGCCAGTGAGACGGTGAAGAGCTCCCTCAAGACCAGAGCGGCCGCCCCTATTGCCCCGGCATCCTCCCCCAGCGTCCCCCTCACAACTCGCACCCTGTTCGCCACATGCTCCAGGGCATGCTTGCTGACCATCTCCCGGGCTGGCTCGAGCAGCAGTTCCCCGGCTTCCGCCGTAGAGCCTCCAACCACAACCAGCTCCGGATCGAAGGCGTTCACC
>NZ_JAQKGV010000032.1 GCF_028617075.1 Rubrobacter calidifluminis
GGGTTCGAGTGGGGGTGGTTCCGGGGGCACGAAGACGATCGCGCTCTCGCTCTCGACCCTCAACAACCCCTACTTCGTGGCCATGCGCAGCGGCGCGCAGCAGGAGGCTAAAAAGCTCGGGGTCAAGCTGCTCATCGCCGACGCCCAGAACGACGCCTCCCAGCAGCAGAAAGATATACAGACCTTCATAACCCAGCAGGTCGACGCCCTTCTGGTGAACCCGGTCGACTCACAGGCCATAGTTCCCTCCATCCAGCAGGCCAACCGGGCCAAGATCCCGGTGTTCGCGCTCGACCGTGGGGCATCGGGGGGAGACGTGACCTCCACCATCATCTCCAACAACGTCAAGGGCGGAGAGATCGCTGCCAAAGAGCTCATCAAGCTGGTTGGCAGCGGTGACGTGGCGGAGCTCCAGGGCGTGCCGGGTACGGACGTGGCGCGGGACAGGGGCAACGGCTTCGAAAACGTGATAAAGAAGCAGCACTCCGTCAGGCTGGTCGCCAGCCAGCCGGCCAACTTCGACCGCAACCAGGCCTTCAACGTCGCCCAGAACATCCTGCAGGCGCATCCGAACATCAAGGGGATCTACGCCCAGAACGACGAGATGGCGCTGGGGGCCGTCCGAGCACTCGGCGGTAAGGCGGGCAAGGAGGTGAAGATAGTCGGGTTCGACGGCGAGCCGGACGCCATAAAGGCCATAAAGCAGGGCAAGATGAACGCCACCGTGGCCCAGCAACCGATAAGGATCGCCCAACTCGGCGTGCAGTACGCCATCAAGGTCATCGGCGGCAAGAAGGTCCCCAGAAACGTGCGCGTCCCCGTCAAGCTCGTCACCAGTGAGAGCGTGGGATCCTACCACGGCTGGGGAGCCGGTGCGGGCAGCTGACGTACTCGTCGTAGGTTCGATCAACCAGGACTTCGTGCTCATGGTGCCCCGGCGCCCGAGGCCCGGCGAGACGGTCACGGGCGCCGAGCTCTCCCTCCACGGCGGTGGCAAGGGAGCGAACCAAGCCGCCGCGGCATCGCTGCTCGGCTCATCCACCTCCATCCTGGGGTGTGTGGGCGGAGACGCGTTCGGGAGGGCGTTGCTCCGATCCTTGAGGAAGTTCAGCGTCGATGTCTCTCTGGTCAGAGAGGTAGGTGAACTCCGGACGGGCTCGGCCTTCATCACGGTAACGCCCGATGGCGAGAACGCCATCACAGTAGCTCCGGGAGCAAACCTGGCCCTCACCTCCAGAGACGTAGGAGCCGCGGCTACACAGATACGTGATGTGGGCGTGGTGGTGGTTCAGATGGAGATTCCCCTCGAGAGCGTGGAGGAAACGGTGAGGATCGCCGATCAGGCCGGCACCCGCGTGGTCCTGAACCTGGCGCCGCCGGTCGACCTTCATCCGGAAACACTCCGCGTGGCGGATCCGCTCGTGCTCAACGAGCACGAAGCCTCGTTTCTTTTGCGGAGGAGAAACAAAGGGTCAGACAACCTCGAGGAGTGCCTCGCCATGGTCCCGGCCCTGCTCGAGCTTGGTCCACGCTCCGTGGTTGTGACGCTCGGTCATTTCGGCGCGGTATTCTCCGATGGTGTATCGCCACCTCGGCACATTCCGGCTCCGAGGGTAAGAGCGGTCGACACCACGGCGGCGGGTGACGCGTTCGTTGGAGCCCTGGCGAAGAGCCTGGTGGCAGGGGAGCCATTGCAGCAGGCCGTATCCTTCGCCGTCTGGGCGGGCGCGTTCGCGGTAACCAGAGAGGGGGCTCAGGAGTCTCTTCCTACCCTCGATGCGTTGCTGAGGTTCAAAGGGGACAATGCGCGTACTCACGGCTGACCGACGTCCTTGGACGCGGTTTAACGACTCCAGGCAGAGGGGCACTCGCGCGCCGTATCCCCTGGGGGATACATGAGGATCAACCAGGTAGGATTCAAACTCCAGCCCCCAAGCGGGCGCTGCTCATGGCACGCCGACCGTACGCTGGAAGGTGCTTCGTCGTGAGATCCCTGCGGGGTGATGTTGTGAGGCGTGGAATGGTGGGACGGCTGATCGATCGGTGGAGCAGCAGGTTTCCTTATGTGTACGAACTCGACCTCTCCAGGCTGAGAAAGCCAGGGATCTACTGCGCAAAAGCAGAGGGTCCCGGGCGGGCACTCTCTCCGCCGTTCAGAACGGCTCCTGGCGTTCTACAGAGACCAGCGTAACAGACAGGATGTGATCCCGGGTTTCTGCATCTCGGCTCCTCACGTCTCAGGGAGATTCAGAGGTCAGGGCACTAGAAACGGGCGATGAAGTTCCCCCATGACTTTACCTCCTGTCTTCCTTTATACAGGCTTCTCGACCCGAATGATCAGAAGTGGCTGCCCCGGGAGCACCCCAAGCCACGTTCTCCTCAATCTCAGGAGAATCGCCCGCTGATGTTCGTGCCCCGAACCATTCGCTCGCGTGGCAGGGTTCCCGCGCCCAACCAGGCATTGAACCGTACCTCCGCGCCCCTGGACAACCTGGGGCCGTAGGGGTAATATATTAATAAACTTTATTAATCAAATGGGGTGTGAGGTGCGAAGGACACCGGGAAGGCCGGGACTGCTGGGGAAGATGAACGCCGGGCTTCTACTCGAGGTAATCCGGGACCGGGGACCACTCTCCAGGCCACAGCTTGCGTCAGCCACCGGGTTGAGCCTGCCCACCGTGAACTCCCGGGTGGGGGAACTTCTCGCTGCAGGATACGTGCGGGAGGATGGCTGGACGCGATCGACGGGTGGCAAGCGGGCCAGGCTGCTGCGCTTCAACGAGGATTTCGGCTATGTGGTCGGGCTGGATGTCGGCGGGCATCAGGTATCGGTGGCGGTAGCGGATCTCTCCGGGGACATCGTGCACTTCGAACGCCGCCCGCTGGGGACGCGTGTCGACGCCGGGAGCATCCTCAAAGCCTCGGCGGAGATGTTCGAAGCCGCGCTTGCGGCATCGCGCGTCTCGAAGGTCAAGGTCATGGCCGTCGGCGTATCCACCCCGGGGCTAGTGGATCCCTCGAGCGGAGAGGTTGCCTTGGTACCCAACATCCCGGGATGGGCTTCCCTGGGTCCGGCGCGGCGGCTGGAGGAGATGCTTGGGGTCCGGCCCCTGCTCGAGAACAACGTCAACGCGGCGATGGTGGGAGAACACTGGAAAGGGGTTGCCAGAGGCTGCGATGACGCTGTCTTCGTGGCGATCGGGACCGGGATCGGGGCGGGGATCATGATCGGGGGAAGGCTCTATCGCGGGTTCCATGGCGGAGCAGGTGAGATAGGGCTACAGCGGGACTTCGAAGACGATCAGGTTCTCGATGAAGAGTTCGGACCATTCGAGCGCCGGGCCTCCGGGCTGGGCATAGCCCAGCGCTACCGCGAGCTGGCCGGTGAGGGGGAAGAGATGACCACGCGCAAGATCTTCGCCGCGGCCCGTCAGGGAGACGAGCTGGCACGCAGGGTGATCTCGGAGGCGAGTTCGGTGTTAGCGGGGGGGATCGTGAACCTCTGCGCGATCCTCGACCCAGAGATGGTCGTGTTGGGAGGGGGCGTTGCCCGGGCCGGAGAGGAGATAGCAGGTCCCGTGCGTCGGAGGCTGCACAGCGCACTTCCCGCCCCCCCAAGCCTCATGCTGTCTGCCCTGGGGGACAGGGTTTCGGTGGTTGGGGCGGCGAAGATAGCGCTCGACGCAGCGCTCAAGGAAGAACCGCTGCTCGGCAGCCAGAGCAGAATGTCGGGGAAAGGAGAATAGAGGAGTGGGCGAGAAATCGATGAGGAGAGGTACATACACCCGCGGCGAATTTCTGGGTCTCGGGGTGGCCGGTGCGGTTATCCTCGCCGGATGCGGTGGGGGGCAGGGCGGCTCCAAAGGTGGGGGCACCACGACGCTGAACGCCCTTTTCATGCAACAGGCCGCGTACAGCAGCGACAACGTCAACAGCATGACGAAAGCCTTCGAGAAGCAAAACCCGGGCATAAAGGTCAACCCGACGTTCGTCGCCTACGAGGCCCTGCATGACAAGATCATCACCGCCGCCCCGGCGGGCTCGTACGACGTGGTCCTCATGGACGTGATCTGGCCGGCAGAGTTTGCGACGAAGAAGATAGTCGCCAAGACCACCGGCAGGATCCCGCCGGGTGAACGCGGCAAGATCCTCGGGGGTGCACTGCAGGCGGTCAGCTACAAAGGGAATTACTACGGGTTTCCCTGGATCCTCGACACCAAGTACTTCTATTACAACGAGGACATGCTCAGGAGGGCGGGTATCAAGCGCGCACCTGCGACCTGGGATGAGGTGGTGGCCACGGCGAAGGCTGTAAAGTCGAAGGGGATAATAAAGTATCCGCTGGTATGGAGCTGGGCGCAGGCCGAGGCGCTCATCTGCGACTACACCCAGCTGCTTGGGGCTTTCGGCGGGCGTTTTTTCGACGGCTCGGGAAACCCTGCCTTCAACACCGGAGGCGGGCTCGCGGCGCTCAAGTTCATGAAGATGACGCTGGATGAAGGGCTCACCAACCCATCTTCCATAACCTCGATCGAGGACGATGTGCGCAAGGTCGTCTCCCAGGGACAGGCGGCCATGGCGCTCAACTGGACCTACATGTTCGCGCTCGCGAACGATCCCAAACAGAGCAGGGTCGCCGGGAAGATCCGGATAGCGCACACCCCCAGAGGACCGGGGGGTGCCCCGGGGGTCAACGGGAGCATGGGGCTCGCGATCACACGGGGTAGCCAGAACCAAGACGCGGCCTGGAGGTACATACAGTTCATCGCGAGTCAGAAGATACAGGACAGGTACGCCAAGCTTTCGCTTCCGGTCTGGAAGAGCTCCTACGACGAGAAGCAGGTAATCGACGCCCTGCCACAGGTGGTACCGGTGGCCAAGAAGCAACTGAACAACATGATCCTGCGACCGCAGGTCGCCAGCTACAACGACTTCTCGCATGAGCTACAGGTGCAGATACAGCTGGCGCTCAAGGGCAAGAAGTCACCCGAGCAGGCCCTGGACGACGCCGCCAGGGCTACGGCCTCGATCCTGAAGAGCTCCTGAGATCATGGGTGTCGTGCAGACCAAGGAGGCCCGTCCGGCCGTCCCGCGAGGTGGTGGGCCGTGGCGCAGGCTCTTTTCCCGTGAAGGCCCCACGGCGGTTGTGCTCCTTCTGCCGAGCCTGATCGTCGTCTTCGGCATCATCATCTATCCTCTGCTGAAGACCCTCTACACCTCTTTCTTCGCCGTCGACAGCGCGTTCCCCGGACACTACCCTTTCGTGGGCCTCGGGAACTACGCGCACGTCCTCAGAACGGGCGAGTTCTGGGATGCGGTGGGACATACGGCGTACTTTACGGTTCTCACGACCTTCCTCGAGGTCTTTTTCGGGCTCCTCATCGGGCTCCTGCTCAACACCGACCTCAAGGGGCGCTGGCTCTTCCGTTCGATCGTCATACTCCCTTGGGCCCTGCCGACGATCGTCAACGGGGCGATGTGGCGTTGGATCTTCAACGCCGACTACGGGGCGCTGAACGCCCTGCTCACCCAGTTGCACATCATCTCCCACTACAAGGCTTGGCTCGGCGATCCGTGGACCGCGCTCAACATGGTCGCCGTCGCCGACATCTGGAAGAACACACCGCTGGCGGCTTTCTTCATCCTGGCGGCGCTGCAGACCATACCCGGTGATCTCTACGAGGCCGCGAGGGTGGATGGGGCCGGCAGGCTCAGGAGCTTCTTCAGCATAACGCTGCCGCTGCTCATGCCGACGATAGTCATCATCCTGGTGCTCAGGACCATGGAGGCCTTCAAGGTCTTCGACATCATCTACGTCATGACCGGGGGAGGACCGGCCAACGGGACCGAGACCGTAGCCTACTACACCTACGTCGAGGCCTTCTCGAACCAGCTCTTCGGCGAGGGTGCGGCGCTGGCCTACATCATCGCGATCTTCATCCTGTTCTTCGCGATCATCTACATGAGGATGCTGCAGAGAGGAGAGGTGGAGTACTAGAGACATGAGAGATTCGTTGGGTTACAGGGTCTTCATCCACGCCGCCGCCGTCGTCGTAGCGGTGGCCGTGCTGGCTCCCTTTGCGTGGCTCCTGATCTCGAGCATCGCCGCACCGGCGGATCTGCTCTCGCGGCCGCTGCACTGGATACCGGCCCATCCTTCCCTCTCGCGTTACGAGAACGTGCTCTTCAACCCCCAGAACGGCTCGGCGGCCACCTTCCGGGCGGGGATGAGAAACAGCGCGATCGTAGCGGCCAGCTCGGTCGCGATCTCGCTCGGCGTGGGGATCTTCGGCGCCTATGCCTTCGCCCAGCTCAGGTTCCGCTTCCGCAGAGCCATCCTGCTGCTCTTCCTCTCTACCTACATGCTGCCACCGATCGCACTGGTCATCTCGCTCTACCTTACGATGGCCCGCCTGCACCTGCTTGACACCAGGCTGGGGCTCATCCTGGTGTACTGCTCGTTCATCACCCCGTTCGTGCTCTGGATAATGAGCGGCTACTTCCAGAGCATCCCCAAGGAACTCGAGGACGCCGCACGCATCGACGGCTGCACCAGGATCGGAGCCCTCTTCCGGGTGATCCTTCCGCTGGCACGCTCCGGGATTCTCGCCACGGCACTGTTTGGTTTTCTCTTAGCCTGGGACGAGTTCCTTTACGCCCTGATCTTCACCTCATCGCTCAACTCCAAGACCATCCCGGTAGCCATAGCCGAGTTCACCGGGCGCCACACCGTCAACTTCGGCATGCAGGCGACCGGCGGGATCCTTGCCTCGCTCCCCCCGCTGGCGATCGCCTTCGTGTTCCAGCGTTACCTAGTGGGAGGGCTCGCATCCGGCGCGGTGAAGGGGTAGAGGTCATTCTAGCGATTTCCTGAATAAGAGGCAGAAAGGAGATGGAGAAACCTTGACGTACCTGCAGGATATCCTCGACCAGCCGGAGAACATCGAACGGGTCGGCCGTTTCTTCGCGGCGGAGCTCCGGAAGTTGGATCTTTCCCGCTTCGAGGCCGGTTCTCTCGTCTTCACGGGCATGGGGTCGAGCTATTTCGCCTCACTTCCTGCCGTCTTCGCCGCGCGCCGTGCGGGGCGCAGGGCCTTCGCGTTGACCGCCTCGGAGCTACTGGAGTCCGGAGGTGATCACCTGGGAGACTGCTACGTCGGGATCTCGCAGTCGGGAAAGAGCGCCGAGACGGTACGAGCCTTCTCCCAGGTGGAGGCACCCCGCCTCTCTCTCACCAACGATGGAGGGGGACTGCTCGCCGAGGTCTCGGACCAGGTCCTCGCCATAGGCTCTGGGCGGGATACCGCCGTGGCGGTCAAAACTCACACCGCGACGATCTGTGCCCTGGCCTGCCTGGTAGCCCTCCTGCTCGGCGAGGAGGCTCCTGGGATGGACCGCCTGCCCACCCTCATGGGGGAGGTGCTCGAGGATAGCTCCCCGGTAGCACGGGAGGTGGCCGAAACTTTCGCAGGCATGGGTGCTCACCCGGACTTCGTGGGGCGCGGGGTGTCTTTCGCCACCGCGGAGGAGGCGGCGCTGCTCTTCCGGGAGGTAACGAGAGAGCCCGCCGCCAGCCTGGACACCCTGCAGTACCTGCACGGCCCGATAGAGGTGGCCGGGAACGGCTACGGATGCGTGATCTTCGGCTCCGGGAGGGAGGTCAGGCTGGCCGAGGACCTGGCCTCGTACGGGGCTACCGTGCTTCTCGTCACAACATCGCAAGCTCACGAACGAGAGAACCTGAGGGTGGTGCATCTTCCTCAGATCGAGGACACCCTGCTGCCGGTGCTCGAGATACTGCCCGTCCAGCTCCTAGCCTACTATATGGCCCGGGCGCGCGGGTTGCAGGCCGACGGATTTCGCCACCATCAGCCCGACACCAAGCTAGCGCAGGCGTGAAGCTGGCGGTCGTCGGTAACGTAAACGCCGACCTCCTGGTCTGGCCGGTGGAAGAACTCCCCCCTCCTGGCGCGGACCAGCTGGTCGAGTCGATGGAGATACGAGCCGCGGGCGGCGCCGGCAACACCGCCCTCGCCCTCGCCGCTCTGGGACGCCCGCCGCTGCTGGCAGGTTGCGTCGGCGAGGACCACTTCGGGAAGTTTATCCTGGAGAGCCTCTCGACGGCGGGCGTGGCTACCGACCATGTGACCATCGTCCCGAAGGCACGAACCGGAATCTCGATAGCCCTCGAGGCACCCGGGCGTGATCGCTCCTTTCTGACCTTCTCCGGTTCTCTCGAGAGGTTCAACCTCTCGATGGTGCCTATGGAGGAGATCAGGTCGAGCGATCTTCTGCTCCTATGCGGGTACTTCAACCTGACCGCGCTGCGCGGCCGTCCCGCCCGGCAGCTGCTGCTGGAGGCGCGCTCCGCGGGCTCGCTCACCCTCTTCGATAGCGACTGGGATCTGCACGGATGGACCAGAGAGGCCCGAAAAGAGGTGGCGGATCTACTGCCACTCGTCGACATCTTCCTCCCGAACGAGGACGAGGCCAGGATGCTCACCGGTCTCTCGGATCAGGAGGCCGCCGCATGCCGGTTGCAGAGAATCTCTGGCGGATGGGTGGTGGTCAAGCTGGGGAGGGAGGGATGCCTGGCCGTCGGTCCTACGGGGAAGCACAGGGTACCTGCCCCCAGGACCAGGGCCCGGGATACTACCGGAGCCGGTGATGCCTTCAACGGAGGGCTGATGTTCGCCCTGAGCTCAGGGATCGGCTGGAAAGATTCCCTCCGCTTCGCCACCCGTCTGGCCTCCGAGGTGGTCTCACGCCCCTCGCACGACCGCTACCCTTCTGCGGAAGAGGTGAACAAGGAAGTGGATCGGTAGCCTCATCGGGGCGCAACACAGACTACGGCGTCCCAACATGGTCGTCCCGCGGCACCGTACGAAAAGCAGGCGACGTTCCCTCGATCGAACCGCGCAATCCATCGCCTACCGGGAGCGGGAGAACCCTCCTGCTCCCTCCTCACCGTTCAAAGCCTCGTAAGCCTTGAGGGCGAACCAGAGCTCGGCCACGTCCTCGGTGTTGCCCAGGCTCCTTTGCGTGAGATCCTCGATGCGTTTGATCCTGTAGACGAGCGTCTGCCGGTGGATGTGGAGCATCTTCGCCGTTTTCGTCCAGCTTCGATCCTGCACCAGAAAGGTGCGCAGGGTATGCAAAAGATCGGAGCTGTGCCGGCCGTCGTACTCGAGCAGCCGGCCAAGGATCTGACGGACGATCAGCTCGATGTCCTCGGCCTCGTGCGGGAGGAAGGGAGATATCCTGGCCTCTTCCTTGCCGTAGACGGCGGCGGGTCTGCCGGAGCGCGAGGCTGCCTTGAGGGCCCACAGCGACTGCCTGTACGCGTTGGAGATACCGCCGGTGTCGTCTACGGCCCGGCTCAGGCCGATGATCATGCGCAGCCGCCGTCCTTCCTCCAGCAGCACACTGAGATGGTCTGGCGTGTCGCGCAGCAGCACTATGAGCCGACGGGACCTCACGAGCATGAGGTGGGGAACCCGATGGTCCTCCAGCCTGAAATGGATCTTCGAGTAACCTGGATCTTCGCCGGACTCCTCGCAGCAAGCAACCACGTGGGGCCCCTCGGCTAGACCACGCTCCATGAGAGCGTATCGCGCGGAATCCATGGAGATCCGATTCTCTATGAGCCCGGATAGCACCTCAGCCCCCGACCTCCTGCCGCGCTCGTACTCGGCCACCAGCCGCTCAACCTCGAGAGTGACGATCTCCGTAATATGATGCAGTATGAAGAGGTCTGGGAAGCCATCCCGGGCCACGACGGCCAGGACGGCTCGTCGGGATGCCGGAACGGGCATGATGAGCGTTGGCCGGATCGTGGCCTGCAGACGTAACACCGTGGGCAGGGGCCCGGAGCGGCGGGCTCTCTCCTCGAGCAAAGCCCGCACGAGATCCCCGGACGGTCCCGGCGCACCGCGTACGAGAGAGAGCCCGGTCTCGGGATCTAGGACGAACAGGCGGCACCCCAGCAGCTCCTCGAGGCTGCGCAGCAGGGCCACGCCTTCTGCGCGCCTGGTCGCGATCCTCACCGCCTCGTAGATTTTCATGACCTGCAGCAGGCGTCTGTGCTCCTCGTTACGGTTCGCTTCCGCCACGGTGCGCGTGATGGCAGAGAACGGCACCTCGTATGCGGCCAAGATCACCGGAAACTTCAGCTCCTCCGCAGCGGAGAGCATCTCCTCGGAAAGGGGCGGCGCATAGGCCTGGTCGCATATGAGTATCCCCCGCACACCGGCCCGGGTCAGTTTTTCTATGAAGGTCGCCTGCTTCGAAGCCTGCCCGGGTACGGTAAACCCCACGGTCATCAGAAGCTCGCCCTCGGCGAGCCACTCCATGGGATCGGGCAGCTCACAGACATGAGCCCAGCTTATTTCCCGATCCAATCCTCCCGCGCCCGCAAGAACCTTCAGCCTGAAGGCCGGCGTCTCCACCAGTTCCCGGATCGTAATGGCCATCCTCAATTCATCATACATTAGTAGTAGATACATATACAAATTCCTATATTTGTATCATTGACTACACAGAGCATGCACGGCTATATTTTCACTGTACGAAACAGGAAGGATGATGTGATGGGTCAAGGGTACTGGAAGGTGCGCAACCTCATCGGGGGGGAGTGGCAGAAGAGGGAGGATCTGCCGACAGAGCCCGTCTACAACCCTGCTACAGCAGAAGTCATAGCCCAAACCCCCCTCTCCACAAAAGAGGATGTGG
>NZ_JAQKGV010000033.1 GCF_028617075.1 Rubrobacter calidifluminis
GGTGGTGAGGGTGCGGGCCCGCTGCCGGGAGTACGGGGAGGGGGAGGTCCGGATCCAGGTGCACAGGATGCCGGAGGAGCCGGGGATATAATCGTCTCCGGATATTTTGGAACGGGATCTTTCGAGAGGGGGTATTTCGTGAAGCAGGTTGCAGACGGCGTCTTCGCGCTCGAGCTCGAGATGAACCTCTCGGGACGCAGCCGCGTGATCCACCCGGTCCTCATCACCGGGGCCGAGGGGGCGGCGCTCGTGGACGCGGGGCTCCCCGGACAGCTCGACGATCTGAGGCGGGAAGTCGCGGCGGCCGGCGCGGACTTCGGGGATATCCGGCGCGTCGTCCTAACCCACCAGGACATAGACCACATCGGGGCTCTACCGGAAGTCGTCGGGGCGCTCGAGGGAGACGTCGAGGTCCTGGCGCACGAGGACGACCGGCCGTACATCGAGGGCGAGCGCACCCCGATAAAGCTCAGCCCCGAGCAGTTGGCGCGGATGGTCTCCTCGCTCCCCGGCGATGAGCGGCGGCGTATGGAGAGCCTTCTTGCCAGCCCGCCCTCCGCCAGGCTCACCCGCACCATCTCCGACGGGGAGGTGCTGCCGGTCCACGGCGGGATAAGGGTCATCCACACCCCCGGCCACACCCCGGGGCACATCAGCCTCTTCCTGGAGGGTGCACGGGTCCTCATCTCCGGCGACGAGCTCAACGTCGAGGACGGCGAGCTCGTCGGCCCGGCCGAAGGCGCGACCCCGGACATGGAGCGGGCGCTGGCATCCCTCGCGAAGCTCGCGCCCTGCGATGTGGAGTACGTGATCTGCTACCACGGCGGGGTCTACGGCCCGGGGGCCCGGGAGAGGATCTCCGCCCTCGCGGAGGGGAGGTAGAGATGGAGTACAGGAAGATCGGCTCGCTCTCGGTCTCGGTCGTCGGGCTGGGATGCAACAACTTCGGGTGGCGGCTCGACGAGCGTGAGACCGCAGGCGTGGTCGCCGCCGCGCTCGATGCGGGCGTAAACTTCTTCGACACCGCCGACACCTACGGCGGGACCAGAAGCGAGGAGTTCCTCGGACGGGCGCTCGGCTCCCGGCGCGAGGAAGCCGTGATCGCCACCAAGTTCGGCAGCGAGATCGACGAGGAGCGAAAGGGAGCCCACCCCGACTACATCCGGCGGGCCGTCGAGGACAGCCTCAGGCGCCTCGGCACCGACTACATAGACCTCTACCAGCTCCACCGGCCTGACCCGGAGGTGCCGATAGGAGAGACGCTCGCCGCGCTCGACGAACTGGTGAAGGCGGGGAAGGTGCGTGAGATCGGCTGCTCGAACTTCTCCGCCGACCAGCTCCGGGAGGCCGGGGAGGCGGTGCGCGACGGGGCGGCGCGATTCGTGAGCGTCCAGAACGAGTACAGCCTGCTCCACCGCGAACCGGAGCGGGAGGTGCTCCCCGAGTGCGAGCGGCAGGGAATGGCCTTCCTCCCGTACTTCCCACTCGCCAACGGCCTCCTCACGGGCAAGTACCGCCGGGGGCGGCCCGTGCCGGAGGGAACCCGCATAGCCGGAAGCGAACGCTCCGGGAAGCTCCTTTCGGAGGAAAACCTGGGGGTGGTCGAGAGGCTGATCGCCTTCTCCGAGGAGCGGGGACACACCATCCTCGACCTCGCCTTCTCCTGGCTCCTCTCCCGCCCCACGGTCGCCTCGGTCATCGCGGGGGCGACCTCGCCGGAGCAGGTGAGGAGCAACGCCTCCGCCGCCGGGTGGCGGCTTACCGGCGACGACCTGGCCGCGTTAGACGGCATCCTGCCGGCGTAGGTCAGGTGGCCCGCGGGACGCCTTCCGCAGGCTCCGGGAGGGGAAAGAGGGTGAGGAAACGACCGGCAGCCCGCCGGTCGCCCTCCACCCTCGCCTCCCCGGAGCGCAACGTCTCTTCCAGCGAACGCCCCTCGAAGATCAGCGCGGTCAGCGCCTCCACGCTCGCTTCTATGAGCGCGTCGGGTCCGTCCGTGCTCCCGCGGACGATCTCGAAGCTTCCGCCTTCCGCCACCGCCCGGAAGCTCTCCTCCCCGAGCCGGAGTTCGTAGCGCACTTCTAACCCCCCGGACCGGTGCGGATCGAACATCGTTCGTAGCGCCAGGGCGAACGCGTCGGTACTCATCCCGGCATCGCGCGGTCGCAGCGGAGAGCGCGTCCCCCACCGCCCGAGCGCCGAGATCACCGGCTCGAGCTCCATGCCCCACTGCGTCAGCTCGTACACCTGAGAGGCCGCAGAGGAGGGAGCCTCTTCTTTCTCACGACCCCGAACCGCTCCAGTTCGCGCAGCCGCTCGGAGAGGACGTTGGAGCTTATGCCCGGAAGACCAGCCCTGAGGTCCGTGAAACGTTTGGGACCGAGCAAGAGCTCCCTTACTACCAGCAGCGCCCACCTCTCGCCTACCAGGTCCAGAGCATGAGCCGCCGCACATGACTCGCCATATGTCCTCCTGCTCACCATGCCTGGAATTTATCAGCGGAAGTTGCAATAAAGCTTTAATAATTGGTTTTCTGAAAGTTGCTGGTAGTTTTTCAGGACTACAAACGTACGCTTGGAGCAGGTGACACCACGAACCTGGAGTGTGAGGGGATGAGCTGGGATTCTGGGGCGTTCATTTGAGGGGCTGGTTGTCGTCGGGGACAAAGGAGGTGGAGAGGATAGTTGAACTTGCCTATCTGCGGTGGCGATCCTGACGGCAACGGCCGGGACCGGCGAGAGCGTACCAGCGTTAAATACGGGGAAGGAGAAGGAACCACAGGTAAAGTAAGCATGGGACTCTCCAACGCGGTCTCTCAAGATTCGATCTACGAGGGATTCCCTTTCACTTTCGTCACCGATGGAGTCGAGAGAGCAGTAGAGCAGGCGAAGGAGGTGGCGGGCGAGAAGGACGTGGCCGTGGGTGCCGCGAGCATCGTACAGCAGTGCATAAGGGCCGGGCTTCTCGACGAGATACGCATGGATATAGCGCCGGTCCTGCCCGGAGGGGGCGTCCGGTTGTTAGAGCATCTGGGGGTGGTGAGCCATCGAGTTGGAGGGCACCCGGGTGATCGAAGGTGCCGCACTCACGCACCTCACCTTCCGCGTCGTGCGGTGAAGAAAGGAGAACGAAGATGCTACTCGAAGAAGAACGCCATCACTACGGAGGGGGGAGGCAGGATAGGCGGGGCCGTGCTCCCGACCTTCGCTTGCTCCCGGACGGGAAATCAAGGTCGGGCGAAGCGTACCGGATTTCGAGCCGGACGAATGGGTTCAGGACCCGGAGGACAACACCCGGGTCTTGCAAGAGTTCAGGGTGGAGCGAGGGTGAGGAAACGAACTGATACGGAAACCGGGATCAGGGTCGAGAGAAAGAGGTGTCCGTGAGAAAGCTGATCGCCTCGGAGTTCGTGTCGCTGGACGGGATCATGGAGAACCCGAGCTGGACCTTCAAGTTCCCCAGCAAGGAGCAGGAGGATTTCAAGTTCGCCGAGCTCTCCGCAGCCGGTGCCCTCCTGCTGGGGAGGGTAACCTACGAGGGCTTCGCCGCGGCTTGGCCCAACATGAGCGAGCAGGCCGGGGAGTACGCCGACATGATGAACGGCTACCCTAAGTACGTGGTCTCGAAAACTCTCGAGGCGCCCCTCGAGTGGAGCAACTCGACCCTGCTCAGAGGCGACGTGGCCGAAGAGGTCTCCGCGCTGAAGGAGCAGCCGGGCAGAGACGTCCTGATCTTCGGCAGCGGTGAGCTGGTGAACGCTCTGATGGAGCACGACCTCATAGACGAGTACCGGCTGATGGTCTTCCCTATCGTAGCAGGAGGCGGGAAACGTCTCTTCGGTGACCGCGTCGAGGCAAAGGTGATGGAGCACGTAGGGACTGAGACTTTCGGTTCGGGCGTCATCGTCCTCACCTACCGTCCTGCAAGCGAGTAGGGAGCTCCGCGAGGGGTAGGAGCCTCATCCGTGCCAGGCCGCCTGTTGTCGTGGAAGCACCACAGCTCCCGCCTCGACCGGTGGTCGGGCTTCCTGGACCCCCTGCCCTCCTTCCCGGGTCGCCTATCTCAGGCTATCGGGAGGGGGCGCCGGCCTTTTCCCACGGAGCGAGAGGAGCAGGGAGGCGGCGAGGAGCGCCGCAGCGATCTGCAGCGCCCAGATGACCTCCGGGAGCCTCTCCTGTAGCAGGACCCCGGCTACCACCGGGCTTATCCCGTAGGCGACCCCGTAACAGGCTCCGAAGAGCGAGAGGTAGGTGCCGCGCAGTGCTGGGGGAGCCAGGCCGGCGGTGAGCGCGGGGCCGGCGACCTCAACCACCATCTCCGCGAGGGTGAAGAAGCCTGCGAACGCGACGAGTATCCCGGCAAAGGAGGAGGTGAGGAGCAGCGTGAGCGCGGAGGCGGCGAAGAGCGCGGCCCCGCACAGGAGCGCGGTGCGCTTCGAGGAGCGGTCTATGAGGCGGGAGACGGGCATCTGCAGCGCGATCACGACCACTCCGTTCGCGCCGAGGAAGAGTCCCACCCGGCCGTCCGGTACGCCGAGGAAGTCCTTCGCGTAGATCGGGAGCGACTGCCAGTCCTGGGTGAAGACGTAGTAGAGGAGGACGCCGCAGCCGAGCAGGGCGAGAAATGACCCGTCGGAGAGGGCTTTGAACAGCAGGCGTGGTGAGGAGCCAGGCTCGTCCCTGGAAGAGATCACCGGACGCGACTCGCGCAGCAACAGTGCCAGAACGCACATCACGGCCGCCGTGAGCGCCGCGGTGCCCAGAAAGAGCGCACGGTAGGTACCGCCCGTTCCTCCGGCCGCCGAGGCGGCGAGCCCGGCGACCAGCGGCCCCAGGGCCCATCCTGCGTTCCCCCCGACCCGCACCAGCCCGTAGGCTCGCGAGCGCCGCTCCGGGGGCGTTACGTCGGCGACCGCCGCGTTGCGTGCGGCGTCGAACATCGAGGAGCCGACGAGCCCGAAAAGGGCCGAGACCGCCAGGTATCCGGTGAAGCCATCGACGCGGGTGAAAAGCGCGAAGCAGACCGCGCTGCCCGCCAGGGAGAGGAGCATCAGCGGTCTGCGGCCGTGGCGGTCGGAGAGGGGGCCCGAGAAGAGGCCCGAGAGGACGCTCGCCGCGGCGAGCACCCCGAGGCCCACCCCGACCAGCGAGAGCGGGATGCCGACGACGTCGTGGAAGTAGATCGTGGAGAACGGATAGTAGAGACCCTGGCCGAACCGGAAGGCGAGCATCGCCCCGGTGAGCAGCCAGACCCGCCGGTCGAAGTTCCCGCCCCTCAACCCCGCTTCGCGTCCCGCAGCACCTCGAGCGCGCAGTTGCGCCCCGGCGCCCCGAAGACCGCCCCGCCGGGCCAGACCCCGGCCCCGCAGAGGTAGAGTCCGCGGAGTGGCGTGCGGTAGCCGTCCAGCCCCGGCGCGGGCCTCCCGGAGAACATAAACTCCGGCCGCATCTCGCCGTGGAAGATGTTGCCGCCGGTGATCCCGATCTTCTCCTCGATCTCGCGCGGGCCGAGTACCTCCATGCGTTCGACCGCTCCGGGGAGGTTCGGCGCGTACTGCGCGAGGGTCGCGACGATGTTCTCGCCGATCTCCTCACGCCTCTCCCCCCAGCTGCCTTCAGCCAGGTCGTAGGGGGCGTACTGGGAGAAGATGCTCATCACGTGCCTGCCCGGAGGCGCGAGCCCGTCTTCGGTCGCGCTCTGGATGTACGCCTCAAGGAATGGCCTCTGCGAGGGTTGGCCGCGCGCGCAATCCTCCCACGCTCTCTGCAGGTAGTCAATGGAGGGGTTTATGACGATCGCGCCGGTGTGCTGCGGTCCGACCTCCCTGCCGGGCAGGGCCTCGAAGTCCGGGAGCTCGCCGAGCGCCAGGAAGACCTTTACTACAGAGCCCTTCACCGGCAGCCGCCTCACGCCCTCGACGAGTTCCTGCGGCAGCCTCTCCTCCCCCACCATCCCGAGGAAGGTCCGGTGCGGGTCGGCGCTCGAGAGAATGGTATCCGCCTCGAAAGAACGGCCGTCGGAGAGGACGACGCCGCGCACGTCCCCTTCGTCGAGCTCCACCCGCTCGACCTCTGCTCCGGTGAGGATCTCGGCCCCGTGCTCCCTGGCGGAGGAGGCGATCGCCTCCGCGACCTCACCCATCCCGCCGCGTACGTAGCCCCAGGCGCCCTGATGTCCCCCGACGCTGCCCAGGACGTGGTGGAACTTGACGTAGGCGGTGCCGGGGTCACGCGGCCCGGCGTTCGTCCCGATCACACCCCCCACGCACAGCGGGGCCTTGACCTCCTCGGACTCGAAGAAGCGGTCGAGTACCTCCGCGACGCTGGACTTGGTGAGGGTGCGCCAGTCCTCTTCGCCCTCCGGGCCGGAGAAGGCCGCCTCCAGCTGCGCGGGAGATGGGGCAGGGCCGAGCATGAGTGGGCGCATGCGGCCGATGATGCGGTCCCACATCGCCTGGTAGGCGTCGTAGTTTTCGGCGTCCTTCCCGGAGAATCTGGCGATCTCCCGCTTCGTTCGTTCGGTATCGAGGTGGGAGATCATGTACCGCCCGTCCGGGAAGGGGACGAAGTACTGCGGGTCGAGCGGCCGGACGCTGTAGCCGTGGCGCGGGAGGTCGAGGTCCTTTACCACCTCGGGGAGGAGCAGGCTGCACACGTAAGAGCAGGTCGAGAGGCGGTAGCCGGGCCAGATCTCCTCGGTGACCGTCGCCCCACCGATGATCTCCCGCCGCTCGAGGACCAGGACGCGCAGCCCCGCACGGGCCAGGTAGGCCGCGGCGATGAGGCCGTTGTGCCCCGCCCCCACGACTATCGCGTCGTAGCGACCGCTCACGACCTCTCCAGTGCGGCTCGCAGCGCGGCCCGGGCACCGGCGCGCAGCGTCCCGCCGTGGGAGAAGACGACCGTCGCGAACTCCTCTTCGAGGAGCTTACGGGCCGAGCGGCGCGCGAGCTCGTAGTCCGTGCAGAACGCGCGGCGCACCCCGACGCGGAGCCTGCGTGGCATGCATCCGAAGGCGTCGGCGGTGAAGAGCAGCCCGTCGGCGTCGCGCAGGAGCGAGACGTGCCCCAGAGTGTGCCCCGGCGTCGCGATGATCCGGAACCCCGAGACGAGATCGCCTTCGCGCAGGACCTTGCCGACCGGCGCCGTGGGGAGGGCTGTCCTGGAGGACATCAGGCGCAGCAGCCGTCCCTCCTGCACGTCGGGCGGCCTCCTGCCGGAGATCACCTCGGCCTCGCGCTCTGCGGCCCCGACCTCGGCCTGCGGTGCGATCTGCAGCGTGCCGGGCAGCCCTCCGGTGTGATCGGAGTGCTGGTGGGTGAGGAAGATGCGCCTTATCTCCTCCGGTCCGGAGCCGAGCGCGCCGAGCGCCTCCCGGATGCGCTTCACGCTGCTCGCGACGCCGGTATCGACGAGCGTCCAGCCGTCGTCGTTCTCGAGCAGCAGCACGTTGACCGCGTTCGGGATCCCTACCGCATCCACCCTGTATACGCCCGGCGCTATCCTCTCCGGGGATTCGGCCATGTAAGACGCCTCCTTTCTTTCCGGAAGCGAGTTTAACCGAGCCCGGGACCCTGTGCGAACGCCTCCCGGAAGAAGTTTGCAAGACGCGGGTAGAGGACGCGCAGGTTCTTGGGGCGCGAGATGCCGTGCCCCTCGTCCGCGAAGGTCAGAAGTTCGTAGGGGATACCGTGCCGTTCGAGCTCCTTCACCACCGCCCGGACGTTCTCGGGGGTGACGTTCGGGTCGCGCTCGCCCTGCACTATGAGCAGACGCCCCCGGATGTTCTTCACGTTGTTGATCGGGGAGCGCTCGCGGTACCTCTCCGGGATCTCCTCCGGGGAGCCGCCCATCATCTCCTCGCTGTAGGGTCTGAGGTCGGGGCGGGTCGAGTAGTAGTCGACGACGAGGTCGGTCATCCCGCAGACAGGGGCCGCGGCGACGACGATCTCGGGCGGGTAGCGGGTGATCGCGCACCACGCCGAGTACCCGCCGTAGGAGGTCCCCGTGATCCCGACCCGGTACGGTTCGGCGATCCCGGCCTCGATGAGCGCCTCGATCCCGCGCCTTATGTCCTCCTGCTCGCGCCCTCCCCAGCCGTCTTCTTTGATCTTCTCCTGGAACTCGAGCCCGAAGCCGGTGCTCCCCCTGTAGTTGGGGCAGAGGACGTTGAACCCGTTCGCGGCGAAAAACTGTACCTGGGCGTTGAACCTGTCCTCGCTCACGCTGGTAGGTCCGCCGTGGACGAGGACGACCGTGCCGACTGCCTCCCCGCGTGCCCGGTAGAGCCAGCCCTGCACCTCGAGCCCGTCCACCGAGCGCCACCGGAAGTCCTCCGCGGGGACGAGGTCTTCGGGACGCAGCACGGTCCTCTCCCACAGCCCGGTCAGGCTCCTCGTACCGGATGGGGAGGAGAGGACGAGGTCCGCCGGCTGCGTCGAGGAGTAGAGGAGCCCGGCCCACTCTCCTTCCCGCACCCGGACGAGCGGGACGAAGCTCCCCGTCGTGCGCGGCGGCTGGCTCTCCTCCCCGCTCTCCGGGTCCACGAGCACCGCCGAGAGGCGCCCCTCCCGCATCTCCGCCGCGACCAGCGGGCCTCCGGGCGGCGCGAAGGCGTACTCGACGTTGCGGCGCGGGTCGTCGATGAGCCACCTCACGCGGCCTTCCTCCGCGTCGAATGTCCCGAGCCTGCGCCTCCCCTCCGCCTCGGCGGTGAAGACGATGCGGCGTCCGTCGGGGAGCCACGAGGCCTCGACCTTGGCCTCCGGCCCGAAGTTCAGCACCTCGCGGTCCTCGCCTCCCTCTATGTCCGTGATCCAGACCTGTCGTCCCGCGGGGTCGAGGTCGCTGCGGTGGTAGAGCACGCGGTCGCCCCGGGGGCTGAGGCGTGGCTTCAGGTAGCCGCTCCTCCGGGGAGTCGCCAGCACGAGCCTCTCTCCAGTTTTTACGTCCTGACGGAAGACGCGGTATACCTCGTCCTCCTCGCCGCTCTCGGGGTCGAGGTTGGCGGCGTAGACGAGCCACCGCCCGTTCGGGTGCAACTCGCCGCCCTGGATGAAGAAACGGGGCCTCTCCTCGGTTAGCGGGACGAGCTCGCCGGGTCTCTCGAGCCGGACGAGGTGGAGGACGGACCTTTCGTCGCCGCCGGTGTCCTGCTCGACGATGAGGCCGCTCCCGTCCGGGGCCCAGGAGACGGGGTAGGCGTTCTCGTCCGTCTCGGTCAGACGCACCGGCCCGCCGGAGCCGTTTACCGGGGCTGCATACACGTCGGCGGTAGGCGCGAGGCGCGACCAGCTCCAGGCCGCGTGCCGCCCGTCGCGGGAGACGACGGGTCCGGAGAGGGCGGGCAGCGAGAGCAGGGCCTGCAGGTGTGAGTCTTGGTTCAAGTTCTCTCCCTCGAAAGATTGCATCAGAACGTCGGAGGGTTGTTCACGTAGATCATCTCGGCGTGAGTCTCCGGGGCCCACCAGCGGTGCGGGACGGTGGAGGGGAAGTAGAGGGTGTCTCCGGGCTCGAGGTGGTAGCGGCCGTTGTCCTTGAGCTCTACGGTGAGTTTTCCAGAGAGCAGGTGGATGAACTCCTCTCCGGTGTGTGAGTAGAAACCCTCGCTGCCAGCTCCGGCTGGCACGTAGACGTACGAAGGATCCATGGCCCGTCCGCCGGGTGCCATCTCCTCGAAGCGCACTCCGTTCTCCCACTGCATCACGGGTCTCTCCCGGGCGCGCACCAGCGGGGAGTCCTGCTCGACGTCGACGCCGAAGAGCTCCCGCATGTTCACCCCGTAGGCGTCCGCGAGGCGTTTGAGCGAGGCCACCGAGGCCCCCGACCCACCGCGCTCGAGCGCCGAGATGAACGAGACCGAGAGCCCGGTGACCTCAGAGATCTCCCTTAGAGTCTTGCGCCGCTTTAGCCTGAGCCTCCTCAGGCGCTCGCCGGGAAAGTTCCCCTTCTCACCCCCCGCGTCGCGGCCGCCGGCCCGCCCCAGCTGCTTGCGGATGGCGGCGAAGTTGAGTCCTTCGGCGCTCCGCAGGTACTTTATCTGCCGGAGACGCTCGATGTCCCGGTTGGTATATAGCCTGTAGCCACGCTCGGTGCGGCGAGGTTGGATCAGGCGCTCCCGCTCCCAGAGCCTCAGGGTCTGGGCGGAGACACCAACCGCCCTGGCCGCCTCTCCTATCTTGAAGACAGCCTCGTTCTGGTTCTCGTCCAGGCTGCCGGTGAAGCTTCTCATACTATCCAAGGAAGTATACTTCCAAACCGCATCGGCCTGCGCCGTCGCCGCTCAGAACGCCTTGTGCTATACATGACTCAGGGCTTCTGGCGAGGGAAGGGTTATGCCATGCCGATGACGATAGGGGTACCGAAGGAGATAAAAGACCAGGAAGGGAGGGTGGCGCTGCAGCCAGACGGCGCAGCGGAGCTCACCCACCACGGCCACAGCGTCCTGATCGAGAAAGGAGCA
>NZ_JAQKGV010000034.1 GCF_028617075.1 Rubrobacter calidifluminis
CTCCCCGAAGACCGCACCCTCCCCGAGGCGCCCGACGGTCCTCTCTTCGAGCCTCTTGAGCTCCCCGGTGGATCCCATGCTTCCCGCCGCTCCCTGCGGGGCAGGCTTTTCCCTACGCCTCCTCCTCGTCGGGCTCCAGTGGGTTATGCACCGGCACGTCCGGGTCGAAGGGGTAGGGCTCTATCTGGCTCGATCCGCACCTGGGACAGGCGAGGTGATCCTCCTCCGGCTCGACCGGGCTGAGGCGCGCCCTGCTCTCCGGGAAAACGTGCCGACAGATCAGACAAACGAACCTGGCTTGTGCCATCTTCTCCCCTTCCGTCTCCCGATCAAGACAGCGGGCGGAGAGAAGGCGAGACCCTCCGCCTGGTCTTCCACCCCTGACTCTACCACGCTCCCGATCGCCCGAAATCGGACCCTCGATCCCCGAAGGCGGGCCGCACCTCCCCCACCACCCCGCCGTGCAGGTCGTGCACCGGCGCGGAGAGCAGGCCGGGCGGCACCCCCACCCCGCGACGGGCGAGCGCCGCCGCGGCAGCCGGCCCCACGGCCCTGTTCGCACCGTCGGAGACCTTCAGAGCGAAGCCCCAACCTACCTCGGGGCTCCCGCAGGCGAAGACGCCCTCGGCCCCGCTCTTGGCGACGAGCGGAGCCCCCCGCATGAGGTCGGTGTCGAAGCGCCCGGTCCCGGCGACGAGGTAGGGATTGTGCATCATCGCCTCCCGGACCTGCCGCGCCGCCTCCGCAATCCCGCCGCAGAGTCCCTCGCCGGTGGCGAGACGGGCGAAGCCGGTGGCGAGCGCCCGCAGAGGGAGCGCGAAGGTCTGCACCCCGCAGTTGTCGCGGGCGGGCGAAAGATCCCCCTCCGGGACCCCGCAGACCCGCGCGAGCACGGCCCTCACCCCGCGCTGCACCGAGTGTTCGAGCTCCTTGTAGCCTGCGACATCCCACCCTCGGTGCACGCAGAGCGCGAGCATCCCGGCGTGCTTGCCCGAGCAGTTGCCGTGCACGGGGCGCGGCTTCTCCCCGCTCCGGGCGAGCGCCCCGGCGGCGGGCCCGTAGAGCGGAGGATGCGCCCCGTTGCCGAGGTCTTCCTCCCCGAGACCGGCCTTGCGCAGGACCGAACGGACGGCCTCCACGTGCGCCTCCTCCCCGCTGTGCGAGGAGCAGACGACGGCGATCTCCTCCTCCCCGAGCCCGAAGCGGTCTGCCGCGCCGGAGACGAGGAGGGGCAGGGCCTGGAAGGGCTTGGCCGAGGAGCGGGGGTAGACGGGGACTTCCGGATCCCCCACCGCCTCGAGAACCTCCCCCGAGGGATCGCAGAAGACGAACCTGCCGCGGTGGACGCTCTCGACGAGAGGCCCTCGGGTCACGGTCGCGAGCGGGACGTCCTCCCGCATCTTACTCCTCACAGAGCTCGATGATGCGCAGCGAGATCATGTCCTGCGCCACCCGCAGGCGGGCCATCGCCGCCGCGAAATCCTCCTTCTTCCGGTAGGAGACCGCCTCCTCGAAGAGAGCGCGCACCTCCTCAAGGAAAGGCTCGTCCTTCCCGCCGGGGCTCTTTTCGTTCAGGCTGGCGCGGGCCATCGCGAGCAGCGACTCGGTGCGGCGGTTTGGCATCCAGAGCGCCGCGATCGCCCCCTCCAGGTAACCTCCGACCCGCAGCAGGTGCGCGACCCTCACCCCGGTCGTTCCCCCGCTCATCCGAACCACCGTCGGATGTTCCCGGAGAGGATGCCGGAGACCTCCTCCTCGCTCAGACCCGCCGCCCGGCAGGAGGCGAGGGTGGCGTGCAGGGTCGAGGGGAAGTCCCCGTAGGGGATGTCCGAGCCGTAGCAGACGCGGTCCGGATCCACCGAGCAGAGCAGCACGTAGAGGTCTTTCGCCCTCACGACCGAGGTATCGAAGAGGACGTTAGGATTATCGGCGAAGGCGCGGGAGGCGGTGAGCACCTCGACCATGGCGGAGTGGCCCAGGATCAGGCGCAGCTCCGGGTGGGCCTCCAGCGTCGGCAAGAGCGGTTCGACGATCCTGCCCATCCCGAAGCCGGTGTGGATGAGGACCGGGATGCCGGCCTCGGCGGCCATCCCGAGCAGCCTGACGACCCGCTCGTCGTCGAGCTCGAACCGCTGGCTCACCGGATGCAGCTTGAGGCCCCTGAAGCCCCGCCCGACGCAGCGCTCGAACTCGGCGTCGTAGTCGAGGTGGGGGTTGAGGCGGAAGAAGGGGACGAAGAGGTCCGGGTGCTCCTCGAAGGCCCGCCAGATTACGTCGTTCGGTCCCGAGTAGTCGTCGCGGGCGTTGGGGTCGTTGAGAGGGAAGACGATGTTGCGCGAGACGCCGGCGGCTCGCATCTGCTCGATGAGCCCCTCGGCGCTCATCTCGTGGCCGTCCACGTCGTTGCCTATGTGTGAGTGGCAGTCGAAGATCCTGGTACCCGGCGGCACCCAGCTCCTTACCCGCTCCCACACCGGGGCCATCGCCCCGCTCGTGAGCGCCTCGACACTGGTGGTGCGTGCCTCTCCCTCTGCGGCATCCATCGCTGCCCTCCAACTTCCTCTCTAGATCCGGAGCAAATGTTAGCAGAGCAGACCAGAGTCGCCCGCACCGGACGAGATCATGCAGGCAAGCCCCCACAGATCCGCGCACCGACGATCACCCTCGTGGTGCGCTTCACCGACGATTACTCTTCTCCAGTGCCTCTTCCTGCAGGTAGAGGGTGAGCATCGCCACCCGCGGTCCGTCGACGCTCTTGACGCGGAGCGTCGCCCCCTCCACCGCCACGGTGTCCCCCGGTCGGGGCGGACGCCCCAGCGCCCCGAGGACGTAGCCGCCGATGGTCTCGAAGTCCTCGCGGGAGATCTCGAGCCCGAAGCGCTCGTTCACCTCGCTTATCGGGATGCGCCCGTCGACCGCGAACACCCCGCGTCCGAGCTCCTCGACGGTCGCCTCCCCCGCGTCGAACTCGTCCCGGATCTCGCCGACGATCTCCTCGATTATGTCCTCGATGGTCACGAGACCTTCGACCGAGCCCCACTCGTCGACGACTATCGCCATCTGCAGCTTGCGCCGCTGAAACTCCCGGAGCATCTCCTCTATGCGTTTGTTCTCGGGGACGATGAAACACTCCCGGATCAGGGGCTCGAGCCTGAAATCCTCCGGGTTCTCCCGCGCCGCCCGGAAGAGGTCTTTTATGTGCACGACCCCGAGGATGTGGTCCAGGTCTCCCCGGTAGACCGGGTAGCGGGTGTAGCGCTCGAAGACGGCGCGCTCCACGAGCTCCTCCAGCGGAAGGTCGCAGGGCAGGGCGACGATGTCCGGGCGGGGAACCATAATCTCGCGCACGACCATGTCCCCGAAGTCGAAGACGTTCTCCAGGTAGTTGCCCTCCTCGGGTTCGATGTACCCCGATCGCGCCGAGGAGGCTATGAGGAAGCGGATCTCCTCCTCCGATGGCACCTCCGAACCCTCCCCGAGCCGGATGCCCCACGGCCTCAGGACCAGGTTGGTCGCGGCGTTGACCAGCCAGCTCATCGGCCGCAGGATCACGACGAACAGGTGCAGCGGACGGCTGATCCAGAGCGCCGCACCCTCGGCCCGCTCTATGGAGAAGTACTTGGGGGCCTGCTCGGCGAAGACGAGCTGGAAGAAGGTTATTATCGAGAAGCCGATCACCACCGAGACGACCCGGATGAGGCCACCGTCGCTCACCCCGACCGCCGCGAGCGCGGGGCGGATGACGGCGGAGACGGCCGGCTCGCCGATCCAGCCGAGAGCGAGAGAGGCCATCGTGATCCCGACCTGCACCGCCGAGAGGTAGGTGTCGAGGTTCTTGAGCGCGCCGTGCACGCTCGCCGCCCGCGCGCTGCCTTCTTTCTCGAGCTGCGCGATGCGGCTCTCCCGTACCCGTACCAGCGCGAACTCGGCCATGACGAAGAAGCCGTTGAAGGCGATCAGGACGATGGCGGCGAGTACGCCGAGCCAGGATAAGAGGGGGTCTTCGTGCATCTCTAGCGGCCCCTGAACCTCGGGCCTGCCGTATTATCCCTGAAAAGCTCACACATCTTCGTCTCTTTCGTGATTATACCGTGGAAGGCGGGCGGCGCACCGCCCCCGGGAGCGGCTAGAATCATCGCGTGACACACGAATCTTCTTCGAGAAGGGCGGCGGGCATCCTGCTCCACCCGACCTCGCTCCCGGGGAACGCCGGCATCGGGGAGCTGGGGGAGGAGGCGCTGCGCTTCGTGCGGTTTCTGCGCAGGGCCGACCAGCGCCTCTGGCAGGTCCTCCCGCTCGTCCCGACCGGACCCGACGGGTCGCCCTATTCCTCCTCTTCGGCTTTCGCCGGCAACCCCCTGCTCGTGAGCATGGGGCGGCTGGTGGAAGAAGGACTGCTGGAGGAGGGACCGGAGCCGACGCCGGAAGACGCCCCGGTCGACTACCCGCGTCTGATCTCTTCTCGCGGAGAGCTCCTGTACCGTGCCTTCACCCGCTGGCGCCCGGATGACAACTTCCTGCGCTTTCGGGAGGAGAACGCCTTCTGGCTCGAGGATCACGCGCTCTACGAGGCCCTGAGAGAGGCCCACGGCGGAAGACCATGGACGCGCTGGGAACCCGCCCTGCGCGACCGAAGACCGGAGGCGCTGAAGCGGGCGCGCAGGGAGCTCGCAGAGGAGATACGTTACCACCAGTTCGTCCAGCACCGTTTCCAGAGGGACTGGGACCGGGTCAGGTCCGCGGCGAACACAGCAGGCGTACAGATCGTCGGGGACCTCCCCATCTTCGTCTCCCACGATTCGGCCGACGTCTGGGCCGACCGCCGCCTCTTCCGGCTGGACGATCGGGGAGAGCCCGCCGCTATCGCCGGGGTCCCGCCGGATTACTTCTCGGAGACGGGCCAGCTGTGGGGCAACCCGCTCTACGACTGGGAAAGGATGGAGCGGGAAGGCTACCGGTGGTGGGTTTTGCGCATGAAGCGCGCCCTCACCCTCTACGACGCGGTGCGCGTAGACCACTTCCGCGGGTTCGAGGCAGGCTGGGAGGTCCCGCCGGGCGAGAAGACGGCGAAGAACGGCCGCTGGGCGCCCGGCCCGGGGAGGAAGCTCTTCCGGAGGCTCGAGGAGGAGCTCGGGGAGCTGCCCGTGATCGCGGAGGACCTCGGCGAGATCACACCAGAGGTCGAGGAGCTGCGCGCCGGGCTGGGGTTCCCGGGGATGAAGGTCCTGCAGTTCGCCTTCTCCTCCGACGCCGCCAACCCCCACCTCCCGCACAACCACACCGGGAACTGGGTCGTCTACACCGGGACCCACGACAACGACACCACGGCCGGCTGGTGGCACGATGCCTCCCCCGCCGAGCGCTCCTTCGTCCGCCGTTACCTGGGGCGGGAGTTCGTCTCGGTGTGGGACTTCGTGCGCCTGGCCTACGCCTCCCCGGCAGACCGCGCGATCGTCCCGATGCAGGATCTCCTCTCGCTCGGGTCCGAGGCCCGTATGAACGACCCCGGTAATCCCGAAGGAAACTGGCGGTGGCGGATGTCCCGGGAGGCGTTGTCGGAGGAGCTCGCCGGGAGGCTGCACGATCTGGCCGCAACCTACGGCCGCTAGAGCCAGCGCACCTGTCCCGGAGGCCAGAAGATGAGGAAGGCCTCGCCCTGCAAGTCGCTGTCGGGTACCGGCCCGAAGAAGCGCGAGTCGAAGGAGTTCGCCCGGTTGTCCCCCATCGCGAAGAAGTGGCCGGGCGGCACCCTGACCGGACCGAAGGAGCAGGTTCTGGGTCTCCCCGGGACGCAGGGGTTCTTGTGGATGTAAGGCTCTTTCTGCGCGACCCCGTCTACGTAGAGCACGCCGTGTTTTATCTGGATCGTATCGCCGGCGACGCCGACGACGCGCTTTATGAGGTCTTCGCCGCTCCCGTTCGGGTCCTTGAAGATCACGATCTGGCCCCGCTTCGGCGGCTCGAAGCGGTAGATGAACTTGTTCGCCAGCACCCTGTCGCCGATCATCAACGTCGGCTCCATGCTCGCGGAGGGGATGCGGTACGCCTCGACGATGAACGGCCTGACCACCCCGAAGACCAGAACGAAGGCGACGACGAGGATGATGACAAACTCGCCGACCGGCCCGCCGAACCTGCCGCGACGCTCCGGCCGCTTGCCCTGGTGTGAGAGATTATCGCTCATGCAACCCGTCAATCGTACCGCAGCGACCCCGATCGTGCACGCGCCCTACGGGCTCACAGCCAGCCGAAGTGCCCTGGTGGCCAGAAGACGAGGAAGACCTCACCCTCCAGATCCCTCTCCGGGACCGCCCCGAAGTAGCGGGAGTCCTCGGAGTCGGTGCGGTTGTCCCCCAGGACGAAGACCCTCCCCGGAGGCACGGTGACGGGGCCGAAGGGTGCAGGCTCACCACGGTTCACGTAGGGCTCCCTCCGGGGAGCGCCATCCACGTAGAGCACGCCGCGTCTTATCTGGATGGTGTCCCCCGGCAGCCCGACGATGCGTTTGATCAGGGGAGCGCCGCCCGGGTCTTCGGGATTTCGGAAGATCACGATCTGCCCCCGCTTCGGCGGCTCGAAGCGGTAGACGAACTCGTTCGCCAGAACCTCGTCGCCGGGCCGCAGCGTCGGGATCATACTCCCCGTCGGGATCCAGTAGACCCCGACGACGAGCGGTCCGAGCACCCAGAAGAGAGCAGCCAGAACCGCGGTGAGGACGAGCGAGAAGCCCGGCGCCCCGATCCTCCGTCCGGACGAGGTCTCGAAGCGCCGGTAGGGGTCTCTCGCCGCCACGGAGGCTCAGGATACCATCACTCCCGGGGATCCCGACCGGTCGGAGGATCGTCTCGGGGCTCGGCGTGGATGACGACGTGCTCGAGATCCGGGAACCGCCCCCGTATCGCCTGCTCCATACGTTCGGTCTGGGCGTGCACCTCCCCCACGTTCTCCGAACCGGGGAAATCGCAGTGGAGCACGGCGTCCACACCGTCCTCCGAGCGATACAGCCGCACCTCGTGGCAGCCTGCTCCCCTCCCCACCCCTTCCGCCACCCGCTTTATCTCCGAGGCAAGGTGGGGCAGCTCGGAGGTGATCTCCTTCGCCTCCCCCGCAGGCTCCGGTTCGGCGACCTCGATGTGGGTGTTCACCCGGCTCAGCTGCGGGTACCGTCCGCGCACCGCCCGGCCGAGCCTGTTGGCGAGCGCGTGGGCCTCCCCGAGGGTGAGCTCCGGAGAGACCTCCAGGTGCAGCGAAGCCTCCAGATGCTCCCCGGAGCGCTGCACCCGCTCGTGGTGGGTCCTCAGGCCCATCTCGAGGCCCGTCGCGTGGATCGCCTCGGCGAGCGTCTCGGTGTCGGTGACGACCGGCTCGGTGTGCACCACGCTCTCGGCGCGCGGGTCGACGCCGCGCACCGCCTCCTCGACACGCTCGGAGATCTCGTGCGCCTCCGGGGCGCTGATCGTCCGCGGCACGGTTATCACCACGTCGGCGAAGGTACGGCTGCCGGACTCCCGCAGGCGCACGGACGGGGCGTCGATGACGCCGGGGACGGAGGAGGCGGCGCTGCGCACCCTCTCCTCCATCTCCTTCGGCGCCCGATCGAGCAGCACGTTGACCGAACTGAAGAGCAGCTCCGTGGCCTTGTAGAGGATTATCCCGGCAACGGCGAGCGCGGCCAGCGCGTCGGCGTTCGCCAGGATACCGATCCCGGTGGCCCTCCCGAGCGCGACCAGCGTGAGCCCGACGATGACGGCGGAGGAGCTCAACAGGTCGGCCCGGAAATTCAGCGCGTCGGCCTCGAGCGCCCGGCTGCGGTAGCGCCGGGCGACCCCGAGCAGGATCCGCGAGCGCCAGAGGTCGGTAGCGATCGCGAAGAGCATCACCCCGAACGCCGCCGGGGTGGGACGCACGTGGCTACCTTCGAGCAGGAGCCGGATCGCCGCCTCATAGGCGATCCAGGCCGCCGTCACCAGAAGCAGCACCCCCTGTATGACGGCCGAGAGGTTCTCGAACCGCTCGTGCCCGTAGGGGTGCTCCTCGTCCGCCGGCCTGCGGGCCACGCGTACCGATACGAAGGTTATGAGCGAGGAGACGAAATCGAGCCCGGAGTGTGCAGCCTCGGCCAGGAGCCCGAGGCTCCCGGTGAGGAGCCCCACCGCGAGCTTCAGGCACGCGAGGAAGAGGGATGCCCCCACCGAGACGAAGGTCGCCCGGTCCTTCTCCAGCCGCTCTCTGTCTTCCTGCCGGCCCATCGCCTGAGTTTAACATTCTCCCACAGGTGAAAATCGTGCTTTTTGCGGGGCTTTCTCAGGCCTTCGGGGTGCGGGCGGAGAAGCGCCGCCAGAGCAGGTAAGCGACCGCGAGGACCACGCCGAGGACGACCAGATAGTCCAGGTAGTGCAGGTAGGAGCCGACCCGCTCCCAGTTGCGCCCGAGGAAGTAGCCGAAGTAGGTGAGCGCGGTGACCCACGGGATGCACCCGAGCAGGGTGTAGGCGGAGAACCGGACGAGGTTCATCTTCGCCGCTCCGGCCGGGAAGGAGATGAACGTTCGCACCACCGGCAGGATACGCCCGACGAAGACGACGATCTCCCCGTAGCGCTCGAACCACTTCTCGGCGGTGGCCAGGTGGTGCGCCCGGACGCCGACGAAGCGCCCGTAGCGAAGCCAGAGCCCCCGGCCGCCGGTCGCGCCGATGGCGTAGGCGATCCAGGAGCCGACCATGTTGCCCGCCACCCCGGCGGTCACCGCCCAGAAGAAGCTCATCTTGCCGGCGAAGACCAGATACCCGGCGAACGGCGAGATCGCCTCGGAAGGGATGGGTATGCCTGTGCTCTCCAGGATCATCAGCAAGAAGACCGCGAGCAGTCCGTAGACGCCTATCGTCCCGGTGACCCACTGAACGAGGGGCTGCAGGATGGCTTCGACCATGCGGGAAAGCTACCATCGAGGCGCGGAGATTTCCACCCGTGGGGTTATCCGGGTGGCGTCGAAAGACGTATCATGCGGGTGTCGGAGATCCGCCGCCGAGGCCCGAGCGAGGAGAGAGGATGCAACACCTGCCGCACGTCATACAGCCGATAGCCCCCTACCTCGACCGGTACGGCTACCTCGCGGTCTTCGGCGGCGTCATGCTCGAAGACTTCGGCGTCCCATCCCCCGGCGAGACGCTCATGATCGCCGGTGCCGCCGTCTCCGCGCTCAGCGGACACCTGTTCGTCTGGTGGGTCCTGCTCGCCGCCTTCCTCGGGGCCGTCATCGGCGACAACATCGGCTTCGCGATAGGCCACTTCGGGGGCCGCGCTCTGGTGCTCCGCTACGGCCGCTACGTCTTCATAACCGAGAAGCGGCTGCAGAAGGCGGAGAGCTTCTTCGACCGGCACGGCGGCAAGGTGGTGCTGGTGGCCCGCTTCGTCGAGGGGCTGAGGCAGCTCAACGGGATCATAGCGGGCGCGGCCGGGATGAGGTGGCGCAGCTTCCTGCTCTACAACATGGCCGGGGCCGCGCTGTGGGTTGGGGTGTGGGGTAGCGTCGGCTACTTCTTCGGCGACCACCTGGACCGGGTGCTGCCGCTCGTCGAGCGCTACACCCTCTACGTGGTTGCCGCAGCCTTCCTGCTCCTCGCCGCCGGGGTCGCCTACACGTTTTACCGCAAGAAGAAGGAAGGGGGAGCCTAGCCCGCTCCATTACGGCCCGCCCTCAGCGCGAGGGCGCAGACGAGAGCGCAAAGCGCGCATCCTTCCACCATCCCGGCGAGCCCTCCCCACCCGCCCCGCGCGTACGCCGACC
>NZ_JAQKGV010000035.1 GCF_028617075.1 Rubrobacter calidifluminis
GGCCAGCACCCCCGCTGCAACCCCAGCCCCCGAGAGCTTCAGAAAACGTCGGCGCGTGATCCTGCGTCTCATCTTCTCCTCCTCCGTTACCCCATATGGTCTTTATTCTACGCGCATATTAGATCGTTAATCAACATTTTTAATGTGATTTATTGTTGCGCAATCTTATTGCGAGTTTTAGCAACCCGACTGTTTGAAAGTCTAGATAGTCGAGTGGTTGCGTACTCATTATTGAAGAATATACGGAAGAATCCTGTGTTTGATCCGATCGCGCCGTTCATGGCGGATGTGTCGGCGCAGTACAGACGTCCAGACAGTCCTCCCCTCACCGTCCCTTTACCACTTTATCTGAATATTCAACAACCTGACAGTTCAGCAGTTCGATCATCCCGAGGAATCGGGACTCGTACCCGGAGCCCGGGGTCCGGGAAAGGAGGGACGCCCGGCATAGGCCCGTCGCCAACTCGACAGGCCCCGGTCTACGGACACACACGCCCCCAGAGGCCTCTGTAGGGCCCTCAGAGCGTCCGGAAGGGATATTCTGGTATAAAAGTATCCGCTAGGGAGCCAGGGCCGTTTCTGCGGCCGCCACCAACCACCATCCCCGTGGTCCCTACCAACCAGCCAAATGAAACACACGACCAGTCCAGCTCAAAAGTTTATGCGTACTCGAAAGTTTGAGTTGTCGACAGTCCGGATAATGAGAGTGGAGGAGGTGATTACGGGGAGAGTGAGTGAGAGGCGTACATGATCTCCGGACGGGTGGATCAGGAACACGGAACGCCGAAAGGGCTCCCATGAAGCTCCTGGAAGAAGTGAATATCTGAGTATTCAACAGTTTGCAGATTTGAGTTGTTGGACGTTTCGTTTTAAGATGAGGCCATGCCGAAGATAGTGACCGTACTGGGAAGAAAGGGTGGGGTGGGCAAGACGTGCACGGCGGTACATCTGGCGGCGTATTTTGCTGAACAGGGTCCGACGCTCTTGATAGACGGGGATCCGAACCGGAGTGCGACGGGATGGGCGAGGAGGGGGGAGCTTCCGTTCGAGGTATGTGGGGTAGCGCAGGCGGCGCGGCGGATAGGGGAGAGCGAGTACGTGGTGATGGACACGGAGGCGCAGCCGAGCCGGGAGGATCTGGAGGATCTATCAGAGGGAGCGCACTTTCTGGTTCTTCCGTCGCCGCCGGACGTGCTGGCGCTCGAGGTATTGTGGAAGACAGTCGAAGATCTGATGGAGATGGGGCGAACAGATGGCTTCAAGATACTGCTGACTATGGTGCCGCCGTGGCCGAGTCGGGAGGGGGAGCAGGCGAGGGCCGGGCTGGTGGAGGCCGATCTGCCGATCTTCGAGGCTCAGATCCGGCGACTCGCGGCCTTCCCGAAGGCAGCCTTCGCCGGGGTGCCCGTTTACAAGGTCAAGGATCCCAGAGCCTGGTTCGGGTGGAAGGATTACGTGAGGGTCGGAGAGGAGGTAATCTCATCGCTATGAGCGAGGGAGGGAGCAAGTACGCGAGCCTTTTCAGGACGAGCCGGGAGGAGGAACCGGAAGAGGAGCAGGTCCGTCCGCTGCGGCGTAGGAACCGCCGGAAGACCGGCAAGCGAAGCAATCCGGCCTACCGGCAGGTGACGGCGTACATAAGGACCGACACCTACGAGCTGGTCCACTACGCCCTGGTGGGCAAAAAGAACGAGCGGGGCAAGCGACTTGAGTTCAGCGAGCTGGTCGACTCGCTGCTGCGCGAGTGGGCCGCGGAGGAGGGCTGGACGCCTGAGGAACTCGAGCAGTTCAGAACTTAAAGGGTCGGGGTGGGGAGCGGTCTTCGAGCGCTCCGCTGTCACGGACCCGTTCCACAAGTCCTCTAGCTCCGACTCAGGCGTCCCAGCGCGACGTCCACGGTCTTACGGCCGCCGCCCCGCTCGACCGTCAGGGTGACGCTCTCCCCTAGTCGGTAGCGCTCGAGCGCCGCGATGAGGTCCCCGAGTCGCTCACCTTCCTTGAGCCCATCCCGACGATCACGTCCCCGCGCCTTACCCCGGCGCTGGCCGCGGGCCCACCCCGCTGGACATACGTGACCAGCGCGCCGGAGTCGACCGGGAGGCCGAAGCGGCTCGCTATCTGGGGGGTGAGATCGGTCAGGGCGACGCCCAGGTAGGGGTGGGTGGCCCGGCCGTTCTGGATTATCTGGTCGGCGATGGAGGTGGTGGTGTAGGAGGGGATGGCGAAGCCTATGTTCTCGGCCCCTGTCTGGCCCGGCGGCAGGTAGGCCTCGTTTATCCCTATCACCTCGCCTTTGATGTTGGCCAGCGCCCCGCCGGAGTTGCCGGGGGAGATGGCGGCGTCCGCCTGGATCAGGTTGGTGAGTTTCCCCGGCTCACTCCGGTGGGGATCCATTCATTTGTGAGGATAGCGTGCGGTTACGACCACCCCTGAGCGTGCCCGGAAAGAGCCCCTCTTGAATACCCTGTAGTGCGTACCGTCCCTGTAGTATCTGTAGCTGTAACGGATCATCCTGCCTCTCACCGCCGAAAACCACACGCTATAGGCCTTCTGCTTGCAGCGCGGGGCCGGTTGATCGCGTCCCATGGTCTGGCAGAATTCGTACCCTGGTTGTCCGTCTATACCGCGCTGGTAGACGGAGATCGCTCTCCCTGGGGAAACATTGCCGTTTATCACGAGTCTGAACCTGCCGCTCACCATCACCTGGGGAGCATGCGCCCGTGAACTGGATGGTCTCTCTGCCAAAGCCGTCCCCACGATCGCGGCGATCATAGCAAGCGCCACGAAAAGCAGAAGAGCCCATTTAAACCCACTCCTCATTCTCAGCAAACCGCCTCCTTCCAACCGTGGGGCACGTGCGATCTCGTCGCCCGCCCCTATGCCCGGTGCAGTAATCTCTCGACTTATCGGATCGTGGGCAGAACGAATTTAGACACCCCGGGCAGGGAGCGATCAAAATCCAGATGGGAATACAAATCAAGGGTGCGAGTAGTCGATCGCCCATCCAGCATCCGTCCCTGCCTGTCGGGATCAGCCAGAGGACACCTTCTACCCTAGGGTCTTCACGGGTTCCGTCGAGAGGTCAGATCCGCTCAGAGCGGAGGCGGGGTATGACCTCGCTGCCGAGCAGCCGGATCGCCTCCATCACCCGGTCGTTGTCCATCCCGGGCCACTGGAGACGCAGGATGACAAAGTTGACCCCGAGCCTGCGCTCATACTCGAGCAACTCCTCCGCGACGGTCTCCGGATCGCCGATCAGGAACCTCTCTCTGGTCAGCTCTTCGAAGGGCAGAGCCAGCGCGTCACCGTGCGGCATCACTTTATCTTGGCCCCATTCGACGTAGGTCGAGTACTTCTTCTCCAGGTAAGGTCGGGCGAGCTCCATGGCCCGCCGGTTCGACTCAGCGATAAAAACCTCTCTGGACATCGGCAGCGTCTCGGGTTCTTCCTTACCCGCTTCCTCCAGCGCCTGCCGGTAGACGGGCATCTGCTTCTCCAGCGAGCTCAGCTTCGCGTGGGGGTTTATGAACCAGGCGTCGCCGAGCCGGGCGGCCCGGCGCACGGCACCGGTGCTGTTCGCCCCGATCCAGATTGGGGGATGAGGACGCTGCACCGGACGCAGGTTGCTCCCAACCCCCGAGAGTCTGAAGCCATGACCGGTGTGTCTTACGATCTCTCCGGCCCAGAGCCGCTTTATGACGTCGAGCTTCTCCTCGAAGACCTCGATCGCCCGGGACTTGTCCACCCCGAAGGCCTCGAACTCGACCTCCCGGTAGCCAAGCCCGGCGCCGAATATGGCTTTGCCATTCGTGATGACGTCGAGCGTGGAGATCATGTCGGCCGCCTCGACCGGGTTGTGGAGTGCGAGCAGCATGATGCCCGTTCCAACCTTCATGTGCCCCGCCTCCGCCGCCACCCGGGCCAGAAACGTGCTCTGATGCAGCATCTGGTACTCAGGCATCAGGAAGTGCTCGAAGTAGAAGACCGCGTCGAAGCCCAGCTCCCTGGCCAGAGCAGTCTGCTCGAGGTGCTCCTCGAAGCGGCGCACCATGTCCTCCCCGGCAAGGTGCTGGCAGGAGAGCGAAAGACCAAACCTCATCAGACGGTACCCCCTCTGGCATCTCTATCCGCGTACCGACCGGGCTGCGGCGTAGCCTGCCCGCCGTCCGAAGACAGCGCCCGCCGTCAGCCCGCTGCCCCCGGGGTAGTTGTGGTAGAAGAGCCCGCCTACAAGCTCCCCCGCGGCGAAGAGCCCCGCCATGGGTCTTCCCCCGCGGTCGAGCACCCGACCATCCTCGTCTATGCGCAACCCTCCGAAGGTGAAGGTGATGCCACACGTTACCGCAAAGGCCAGATAGGGTGGCGTGTCCAGCGGCAGTGCCCAGTTGGACTTGGGGGGTATTATCCCCCTTGTGCGTTTGCCGTCTTTTACCGCCGGGTTGAACTCACCGGGTTGTATGGAGGCGTTGTACTCCTCCACCGTCCTGGCGAGCGCCTCCTCATCGACCCCGATCTTGCTGGCCAGCTCGCGCACGCTTCTGGCCTCGTAGCGGGAGACGCCGGGGGCCGTGTACTCGTCCTGCCTGAGGAGCGGCTCGGTCTTGGCGTCGAAGAGCTGGTAGGCGATGGCCCCGGGCTGGCGCAGGATCTCTGCTCCGTACCTGGCGTAGGTGTAGTTGCGGAAGTCCGCCCCCTCGTCGATGAAGCGTCGCCCTTCGGCGTTCACCACGATCCCGAGAGGGTAGGACTGTTTGGTGAGCAGGTTCGTGAGCTCCAGGTCGCCGACCTCCGGAGCATTGGCGTCCCAGGCCACCGAATGGCAGCCGCTCCAGTGCCCGTAGGGTTGGGCCCCGAGCTTCAGCGCCATCTCAAGTCCATCCCCGGTGTTGTACGGGGTGCCTCTCACCTTCGCCAGATCCCATCCAGGGCCCAGGTACTGGGCCCTCATACGCACGTCAGACTCGAAGCCCCCGCAGGCAAGCACCACCGCACCGGCCTCTATCTCTTGCTCCCCTTCATCATCGCTCCGGCATACCACACCTCTCACACCGCCTTCCCCGTCGGGGAGTAGGGAACGCACGGCGTGCCCGTAGCGCACCTCAACGCCGGATCTCTCGGCAGCCGTGGCATGCTGGTACATGAGCCCTTTGCCTCCCCCCACGCTCCCGAGCGCCAGGTTTCCCCAGAAGCGGTGCTTCCCCTCCACCTGATAGGACTGTCTCTCGTAGAGGAGCCTCCAGCGTATCCCCTTCTCCTTGAGCCACCTCACCACCTCGCGGGCGTCGTTCGCGAGGATGCTGGCCAGTGTCTTGTCCGAGCGCCCGTGGGTGACGCGCATAAGATCCTCCAGGAAATCCTCTGGGCCGTAGGGGGGTAGCTCTGTACGCGCGAGCCTCTCTTCGTCCACCTCGTCCAGCAGCGGCACCAGATCATCGAGCCCCGCGTAGGTGGTGCGGAAGGCGCCCGCGGTGAAGTAGCTGTTGCCCCCACCCCACTCCTTGGGGGCTTTCTCCAGGAGCAAGACACGCTCTGCATGCTCCCTGGCGGCGTGGGCCGCGCAGAAGGCTGCGTTGCCTCCCCCGACAACGACGACGTCGTAGCGATTTCTCATAGGCTCCTTTCGGGCTTCTGGCTCCCATTCGAACTCACGGCTTGGCCGACCTCCTCTCCTCCGACACCACCTCCAGCGACCGGCGCTCGGTGCGGGGCCCCAGGGCGCCGACGGTCAGGGCGCAGACGAGCCAGCAGATGGCTATGAACACGAAGACCGGAAGGTACCCGAGCCCGGCGAAAATGGCGCCTATAATCAGTGGGCCCACGACGTTGGCGAGGCGGCCGACGCCGTAGGCGAGGCCGGATCCGGCGTTGCGGATCTCGGTCCTGTACTGTTCCGGGGTGTAGGCGTAGAGGAGCGCCGCGAAGGCCTGTATGAAGAGGGTGACCAGGAAACCGAAGACGGCGATCGTGGCCGTGTTGAACGCGAAACCGTAGAGCACCCCGCAGACGGCGATCGCAACCGAGACACCCACTATCGACCACTTCCTGCCGAACCTGTCCGAGATGGGGTAGGCGATGAAAGCCCCCGGGATGTTGCCCAGGCTGATCACGGCGGCCCAGGTGACCGACTCGAGCAGCGAAAAGCCGTGCTTGAGCAACAACTCCGGCACCCACGCGACGAAACCATAGAAACCGACCGTCTGGAAGGCCCAGGTGATCCAGAGCATCGCCGTGCGCCTTACGTACGGCGCCCGCCAGACGTTCCGTAGACCTCCCGTCCGGCCTCCAGCTTGCGTCGCATCGTCCGCCCCTTCCTCGTCCGCCACAGAGAGATCTCCGGGCTGCACCTCCACCCCGGACATCCCGGCCACGCGCTCCACGGCGGCGGCAGCCTCATCATGGCGCCCGTTGTCCTCGAGCCAACGCGGTGACTCGGGCAGGGGACGGAAGAGAACCAGAAACAGGATGCCAAGCGCCCCGAAAACAAACACGAACCGCCACCCCTCGGGGCCGAGCGGGACGACGAACTTCGCCACCCACGAGGTTACCGGGATTCCGAGCAACCCGATCCCGAGCGTCAGCGCCTGATACCGGCCCCGCTTGTCAGCAGGGAACACCTCCGCGAGGTAGGTGATCGCCGTAACCGTCATCGCCGAGAGCCCCATGCCGGTGAGGACGCGTGCGAGCAGGATCGGCACCTCCGTCGCCGGCACGAGTGCGTTCGCGAGCGAGAACACCGAGTACCAGACGATCGCATACACCAGCGCCCTCCTGCGTCCGAGCCGATCTGAGAGCCATCCCCCGACCGCAGCCCCCGCAAACATCCCGAAGAATCCCGCCGAGGTGATGTGGGATACCTCAGAGATCCCAAAACCCGCGTACTTCGTGAGCCCCGGCGCCGCATACGAGAAGGTGTTGAGATCCCCGAGCTCGAAAAAGAAGGCAAAGCACAACGCTACTATCACCCGCCGGTGAAAGGCCCCAATCGGTAGCCGGTCCAGATACCCCGAAACCCCCGTACCACCTACAGCACTCCCCGACATGGAAACCCCCTGCTCCTTTCCCACGCTTATTGTATTTTTATTGTATACAATAATCCTGCGTGGGCGCAAACGGGCGGCGGGTGTTTCATTAGGCGGGTAGTGTTTAGTTCAGTCGAGGAGCATCTCTATACGAAGTCTCCTGGCATTGCGCATGTGTTCTGAGGCTAACCTCTCGGCCAGGTCGTCGTCACGCTCTTCTATGGCCCGCAGCATGCGGGCGTGTTCTTCGAGAGATCTCTCCACCCACTCGGGGATTTCGTAGGTGGTTCTTCCGAAACGCCGGACGGAGTGTTCGATCTGGGTGAGGAACCGGTCCAACAGCCGGTTCGAGGAGGCCTCCCTTATCACCCGGTGGAAGTCCAGGTTCAAACGGGCAAGCTCTCTCGGGTTGCTCTGGCTGGCGGCCGCCCGTCGCATATCGTCGAGCACCCCCTTCAGAGCCTCGAGCTGTTCTTCCGAGCGGTGTCTGGCCGCGAGCCGGGCTGCCAGGCCCTCCAGGTTCTCCCGGACCGCGTAGATCTCGAGTATGTCATCCAGGGTTATACGGGCCACCACGGCGCCCTGGTTCGCCGTCAGAACTACCAGTCCTTCGGCAGCAAGGCGTCGCAGCGCCTCGCGCACGGGCGTGCGGCTTACAGAGAGCTCGCGTGCGATCTCGCCTTCGCGCAGCCAGGCGGAAGGCTCGAGCGTGCCGTCCAGGATCGCCTCGCGCAGGGCACCGGTTACAGCCTCGCTCGTCCTGCCCCATCCGGGCTCCTCGGTCGCGTAGCGAGCCAGGGGAGAACCGGAGGTGCGGCCCGTTTTACCAGCGCTCTCCATTCCCATGCCCGGAGAGGGGTTCCGGGTGCCGTCATCTGGCATCTCTCGACCGTCCTTCCGCCGACCGGCGCGAATCATCGAGACCCGATTATAAGGGCAACCGTGCCACTTCACCGCACACACTGAAGCGAAGAACCACCTCCGCCCCCGAAAACAGGGCCCGACCCGCAACACCACAGATAATCGCCACGAAAAACCACACGACAGCTTACAGGAGCACCGATAAGAGGCCCCTCTCGCAAACCACCCCCGAATTTCCTTACGAAGCTTCAGCTAGTTGTTGTTAATAGTTGAAATAAAGTTATTTTGTCTCTTGATTTTGATTTTTTGTGTTTGTATAGTGAGGTTAATAACGAGGACCTGAAGCAAGTGCAGGTGGGGACTTGAAGGTGGGGGA
>NZ_JAQKGV010000036.1 GCF_028617075.1 Rubrobacter calidifluminis
GAGCGAAAGCCCCAAAGCTCATAGACAGGAAGACCATAAGCCAGATGAGGAGAGGCTCTGTGGTGGTAGACGTAGCCATAGACCAGGGAGGGTGCTTTGAGAGCAGCCGCCCCACCACCCACACCCACCCCACCTACGAAGAAGAAGGCATAATCCACTACTGCGTCTCCAACATCCCGGGAGCTGTAGCGAGGACCTCCACGCTGGCACTCACGAGCGCCACGCTGCCCTATGTGGTTGAGATAGCCAAAAGTGGGAGTATAGAGAGAGCGGCAAAAGAAGACGAAGCCTTAAGGAGAGGGCTTGCCACCACAGCAGGCCATCTCACCTCAGAGCCTGTAGCGCAGGCGCACTCCCTTGCCTACACCCCTCCGGAGGAGGTGCTCCTCTGAGGGCGGGAGCGCAGGCATAAGAACTCCGTCTCGAAGGAGATCGAAGATATGTCCGGAACGGAAACAGGCAGGCTGCTGGAGAAGGACCGTCGCTACATCTGGCACGCCATGGGAGGTTACGCCCCCAACGGTTCCTCCCCGATGGTGGCGGTCAGGGGTGAGGGGGTTTGGGTCTTCGATTCGGATGGGAAGCGCTACCTCGACGGGATGTCTGGCCTTTGGTGTGTGAACGCGGGGTACGGGAGGGAGGAGCTCGCCAGGGCTGCCTACGAGCAGCTCAGGGAGCTTCCCTACTACCCGCTCACCAAGAGCCATCCCCCCGCGATCGAACTCGGGGAGAGGCTGAACGAGTGGCTCGATGGGGACTACGTCTTCTTCTACTCGAATTCGGGATCGGAGGCCAACGAGGTGGCCTTCAAAATAGCCCGCCAGTACCACGACCAGAACGGTGAGTCGGACCGCTGGAAGATAATAAGTCGCTACCGCGCCTACCACGGCCAGACATCCGGTGCCCTTGCGGCTACGGGGCAGGCACAGAGGAAGTACCGCTATGAACCCCTGAGCCCGGGGTTTCTGCACGTCCCTCCGCCCGACTCCTACCGCCGTCCCGAAGGCATGTCACTCGAAGAGTACGGTCGGGAGTGTGCAGGGTACATCGAGCAGGTGATCCAATGGGAGCTGCCGGAGACCGTGGCGGCCGTCATCATGGAGCCCATCATAACGGGAGGGGGCATACTCATCCCCCCCGATGGCTACATGCCCCTGGTCAGGGAGGTCTGCGACCGCTACGGTGTGCTGCTCATAGTAGACGAGGTCATCTGCGGCTTCGGAAGGACCGGGAGCAGGTTCGGCCACCAGCACTACGGGGTCGAGCCCGACATCGTGACGATGGCCAAGGGTATAACCAGCGCCTATTTGCCGCTCTCGGCCACGGCGGTGAGCCGCCGCATCTACGAGTCCTTCTCAGCCAGGGAAGAGTATGCCCGGCTGCGACATGTGAACACATTCGGGGGGCACCCGGGCGGGTGTGCCGTAGCCCTGAAGAACCTGCAGATCATGGAAGAGGAGGGACTCGTGGCACGCTCTGCCGAGGTTGGAGGCGGGCTTCTCGAAAAGCTCTCGCGGTTGAAAGCCCACCCGCGGGTGGGCGATGTACGCGGCAGGGGACTCCTGATCGGCATCGAGCTGGTCGAGGACAAGACGAGCAAGAAGCCGGCAGACGCTGGAAGCATCGCGTCGATCATCGCCCGCTGCAAGCAGCGAGGGCTCCTGGTAGGGAACAACTCGGACACCGTGGCCGGCTTCAACAACGTGCTGACCCTGGCACCTCCTCTCACGCTGTCCGAGCGTGAGGCGGACTTCGTCGCCGAAGTCCTGACCGAGTCCATCGAGCTTGAAGAAGGAGAAGGCGAGGATGTCTGAAGGTTTGCCCCCAGAAAGGGTAGACACCACCGGTGAGCTCGACCGCGCCCTCAGCCTCGGAGGCCTCCTGGCCCTGGCAGTGAGCGATATAACGCCCATGGCGTCGCTGCTCGTCATCGCCCCGGTGGTGCTCGGTCTGGCCGGCACGGCCGGGTTCTGGGCCTATCTGATCGGCTGTTTCATAGCCATCAACGTGGCCGCGTGCATGGGCGAACTAGGCTCTATATACCCGGTTGCGGGCGGCCAGTATTCCATAGTACACCGCGTGCTGGGTGGCCCCCTGGGGTTCGTGGCCCTGCTGGATTACCTGGTGCAGGCCGTCTTCCTCCCGGCGAGTATCGTGCTCGGGTTCGGAACCTACCTGCATTCCCTCAACCACCTCTTCCCGGTGGGGCTCAGCTCCGCGGTGGTCATGGCCATAGTGACGATAGTCGCGGTGCTGCGCATCCGGGTAAACGCTGTTCTCGTGGGCATCTTCCTGGCGATCGAGGTAACGGTGCTGGCCATTCTGACGCTGGACGGGCTCACCCACCTGAACCAGCCGCTCTCGATAATCTTCCAACCCGTCGCCGCCAGAGGCGGCGAGCTTGCACCCGTGGCCACCGGAGCGATCATCGCCGCGCTCGCCACGGCCCTCTTCTCCGTCAACGGCTACGACAGCACGCTCAACTTCTCCGAGGAGACGCGCGGGCCAGCGAGCCACATCGGGCGAGCCGTGGTCCTCGCCGCGCTCACCGGCATACTGCTTGAGATCGTACCGTTCACGGCCGACCTGTTCGGGGCTCAGAATCTCAAGGCCTACCTGGCCAGCAGCACCCCCCTGACTGATCTCGTCGCGCACACCTGGGGATCTGCTCTCGCGAAGGTGATGATCGTCGGGGCGCTGTTTGCCCTCTTCAACGCCGTTCTGGCAATCACACTGCAGTTTGCCCGCATCGTATGGTCGAGCGCGCGGGATCAGGCCTGGCCACAGCCGGTAAACGAAATACTCGGACGGGTACACCCGCGCTACCACTCCCCCTGGGTGGCGACGCTCATCATGGGCACCGTAGCAACCGTGCTCTGTTTCGCAGCCAGCCTGGTGACGGCCGTAACCTTCACGGCCGTGCTCATAGTCACGATGTACGGGCTCGTAGCCATCTCCGCGCTGGTGAGCAGGGTCCGCGATCGGCGCCTGAGGAGGCCATCAAAGATGTGGTTCTGGCCGGCACCCCCGATCATCGCGCTCGCCGGCGTGGTCATCGCCCTGACCCAGCAGAAGCCAGGCGACCTCCTCGTGTTGCTGGCGCTGTTCGTGGTTGGGCTGGGTTACTACGCGGTGTATCTTCGCCGCCGCCCGCAACGGTGGGTGCCCCACGTTGATGAAGAGATTCTGGAACCCCAGGCAGCGCAGAGTCTGGAGGAGGGATAGAGATGAGCACCGACAAGCCGCCCGCCCCACGAGGGCGGGTACGAGACTTCGGGGTTGGGGTGGGATACCTCAAGCCCGGGCCCCAAAATGCCATCACTGATGTGGCAGGGGTCAGAGTCGGTCACAGTACGGTTTGGAGGGAAGACCCGTGCATACGCACCGGGGTCACCGCCATATGGCCCCACGAAGGAAACCCTTTCAGAGAACGTGTATACGCAGCGACGAGCGTGTTCAACGGTTACGGAATCCTCACCTCGGACATCGTGGTGGAGGAGTGGGGGATGCTGGGATCCCCAATCATATTGTGCGACACCCGACACGTCGGGGTATGCTACGAAGCCGCCGTCTCGTACATGAGCCGGATCGACGATGCGGTCGGAGTCGATGATGTATTGATGCCCGTCGTGGCCGAGTGTGACGACGGCTATCTCAACGACAACCGCGTTCTCGGCCTGCGGGATAAGGACGTCCACCAGGCGTTGGAAGAGGCAACATCCGGCCCGGTTGGGGAGGGAGCCGTAGGCGCCGGGACGGGAACCCAGCAGTTCGACTTCAAGGGTGGGATAGGCACCGCCTCGAGGGTGATCGAGATAGGAGGCAGAGAGTACACCATCGGCGTACTCCTCAACACGAACTACGGCAGCAGGCACCAGCTCCAGATCGCGGGGACACCGGTCGGGATGACCCTGCACCGGGGGATGCCTCGAGAGCACAGGGAGGGCTCGTGCATCGGGGTCGTCGCCACAGATCTTCCGCTGCACCCGAGGCAGCTAAAGCGGCTCGCCCGCAGGGTGGACGCCGGGCTCATAAGGACCGGAAGCGTGGGCAACGACGGCTCCGGGGAGATATTCATCGCCTTCACGACGGCTCACCGCGTACCGCGCAGAACCACCTCCGGAACGATCAATATCGACGTCCTCGTCGAGGGCCAGTTCTGGACTCACGGCTCTCCGATGGATCTCGTCTTCGAGGCCGTGACGGAGGCGACCGAGGAAGCAGCCCTGAACGCCCTCTTCCAGGCTGACACGGTTCGGGGACGGGACGGGCACGTCCTGGAAGGTTTCCCGATAGACGAGGGGGTTCGGGCGCTGACGGCGACGGGGAGGAGTTGAGCTCATGGGCCGGTACGTTCCCCACGACTCTCTCGAGAGTCCGCGCTTCTCCGGGGTGAGGACGTTCATGAGGCTGCCCAACGCCCGTGACCTGCCGAACAGCGACGCGGTGGTCGTCGGCATCCCGTTCGATACGGGGGCGTCGTTCCGTGCGGGGGCCCGCTTCGGGCCGGAGGGAATAAGGAGCGCCTCGCACCTTCTGCGTCCCTACAATCCCCTGCAAGGAATCGGGATCTTCGACCACATCTCGGTTACGGACTTTGGGGACATACCCATCGTACCCGGGTACATAGAGGAGAGCTACGAGGCGATCCGTAGGGAGCTTGAGGTCATACATCGTGCGGGTGTGGTCCCCATCGCACTCGGTGGCGACCACTCGATAGCCCTTCCCGAGTTGCGGGCCGCGGCGGCGATACACGGTCCGCTCGCGATCGTGCAGTTCGACTCGCACGCGGATACCTGGGATTCCTACTTCGGTAAGAGGTACAACCACGGCACTGTGTTCAGGAGGGCTGTGGAGGAGGGAGTGCTGTCCCCCCAACAGTCGGTTCAGGTCGGGATGAGGGGTTCCCTGTACGGGGCCTCGGACCTGGAGGAGTCGAGGAGGCTCGGGTTCGAGGTCATGAGCACCCAGACGGTCCGGAGGCTCGGGCCGGAAGAGACGGTCGCCCGCATCCGCGAGCGGGTGGGAGAATCAAAGGTCTTCGTCTCCTTCGACGTCGACTTCGTCGATCCCGCCTATGCCCCTGGCACCGGCACGCCTGAGGTCGGCGGGTTCACGAGCGCGGAAGCCCTCGAGTTGCTGGGAGGACTTTCCGGCATCGACCTGATCGGGGGCGACGTCGTGGAAGTATACCCGCAGTACGACGGTCCCGCCCAGATCACGTCGCTGCTCGCGGCTACCGTCGCGTTCGAGCTGTTGAGCCTTCTGGCCAGCGTCAAAAAAGCAAACGTAGAACAAAGTGGAGGAACGGAAGATGGACTCGACCACTGATGAGCCCAGAAACGAGAGCCTTCCCGAAGGCATAACCGAAGAGCACCGTCTGAGCAAGGGTTTCGATTTCCGCAGCGCCTTCGCCCTCGCGTTCGCGGACATCTCTCCGATAGTCGCCCTGTATGCGATCTTCGCGCTCGGATTGTTCGCGGCCGGACCGGCCTTCTTCTGGGCTTTCCCCGTCGTGCTGGCAGGACAGCTTCTGGTAGCCGCAGTCTTCGGCGAACTCGCGTCACGCTGGCCGTACGCGGGCAGCGTCTACCAGTGGGCCCGACACGTACAGGGAACGCCGTGGGGATGGTTCGCAGCGTGGGCGTACATGTGGGGGCTGACCATAGCGCTCTCCACCCTGTCGTATGGAGCGGCCGGATTTCTGCTTGAGATCTTCGACGTAAAGAACCCGGCGAGGTGGTTGACGACGCTGGTGGCGCTCGTGATCATCGGTATCGGTACACTGGCCAACATGATCGGACGTCGCGTGCTCAAGGTCATGGTCGCCGCGAGCATCACCGCGGAGGTGCTCGGCTCGGTAGGGCTGGGCACGATCCTTCTCCTCTTCTACCGGGTCAACCCGTTCGGCACCCTCTTCGACGGCTTCGGAACCCAGGGCAACGGCCTCTGGCTCACCGGGCCCGCGCTCGTCGCGGTGGCGTTTGTGGGATGGTCCTTCCTCGGCTTCGAGTCCGCTGGTTCGATCGGCGAGGAGGTCGAGGAGCCCGAGCGCAACGTCCCCAAGGCGATAATACTCTCGCTTTTGTTCGTCGCGCTGGTCGTGATGTATTCGAGCGTCGCGCTGATCCTCGCCATCCCGGACCTCTCGAAAGTCATGGCGGCCAAGAGCGGAGACCCGGTCGCCTACACACTCACCGCGCACTTCGGCGGGGGGATCGGGCGTCCGCTCCTGATCCTTTTCGTCATCGGCTTCCTCTCGAGCTTTCTCGCGGTTCAGGCCGCCGTCTCCCGCTGTGTGTGGGGCTCCGCGCGCGATCGCTCGCTGCCCGGGTCGGGTCTGCTCGACAGGCTGCGTGGCCCGGAGCGGCTGCCGGTCTACTCGATCCTGCTGACCGGGGTGGTGGCGGGGCTCCTGGTCCTGCTCGCGGGGTCGAACCTCTACAGCGTGCTGGTGAACTTCACGACGATAGGCTTCTACATCGCCTTCGGCGTGCCCGTCGCAGGGGCCGCGCTCTCCCACCTCAGGGGGACGTGGAGGCCCGGCGCCTTCAGCCTCGGCCGCTGGAGCGCACCCGTGACCTACGCCGCAACGGTCTGGATAATCTTCGAGACGCTCAACATCGTCTGGCCGCGCCAGACCCCGGGGACACCATGGTATGTCACATGGAGCATGGTGATCACGACCGTAGCGCTCGGTATCATCGGGATCTTCGTCTACCTCGGGGTACGCGGGCGGATCAGAGCACCCATAGGAACCAGGCTGGGCATGCCCCCTGAGAAGAACGAGCCTGGAGCAGAAAGGACGGAAGGTGCTGGGCCGGTTCCGGATGCCGAGTGAGTAGATCCGTCATACGTCCATCACGGGAAGGAGGCAAGCAGGGTTGTCATCGCACGGAGAGCCCCGGAAGGTTGCGATGGTCACGGGAGCGGCCAGCGGCATCGGCGCCGCCGTCTCGGCCCTCCTTTCGGAGCACGGTTGGAGGGTAGCCGGGGTCGACTTGCGAAAACCGACATCCGACCTTGCGTTGATCGCCGACGTGACCGACCAGGACGCGCTGCGCGAGGCGGTCGACAGTATTTCGCACGAGCTAGGGCCCATCGATCTGCTCGTCACCGTCGCCGGCTACTACGAGATGGTTCCCGTCGCGGAGATCACCGCACAGAGATGGTGGCGGATGCTGGAGGTTCACCTGGGAGGGACCAGGAACGCGTGCGCGGCCGTGTTACCTGAGATGCTGCGGCGCAACAGCGGGCAGATAATAACCATATCGTCGGAGCTGGCCCTCGGCGGGGGCGACGGAGACGCCCATTACGCAGCGGCAAAAGGCACAATCATAGGCTTCACCAAGAGCCTGGCGGTCGAGGTGGCAGGCAAGGGCGTAAGAGTAAACTCCGTCGCACCGGGTCCGACCGATACACCGCTGCTCGAGGCAGACTCGCCCTGGAGGGACCCTGGATTTCTGGGCACCCTGCCGCTGCGCAGGCTCGTGCGCCCGGAAGAGGTCGCGGAGGCCGTGCTCTTCCTCGCCGAAGAGGGGAGCTACTTCTGCGGGCAGGTCATCTCCCCGAACGCGGGAGCGGTGATTTGATGGCCATACACCCCGAAGGAAGAACCGTGGCCCTGGTGACCGGTGCCGCCCAGGGTATCGGCCGTGCCACGGCACTCAGGCTCTCCGCAGACGGCATGCTCGTGGTGGTGAACGACAGGAAACCCTCCGAAGAACTTGACCGGATCGTCGAAGAGTGCGGTGGGATCCCCGCGATCGCGGACGTATCGGATCCACACGCTGTAGAAGAGATGGTCTCCCGGATCGAGGCTGAGGCAGGGCCCTTG
>NZ_JAQKGV010000037.1 GCF_028617075.1 Rubrobacter calidifluminis
CGAAGACCCGGACATCCTGCGCGGCTCGCGGCTGCTCAAGGTCTTCGTCGATTCCTTCTGCCGCGAGGAGCGCCCCGCCAAGCTGGGCTTCATCGAGAACGGAGAAGCAAAGGCGGTTCCGGGAACGTTGCGGTGGCGCGTCTACTCTAACGCATGAATCTCCTCGTACGAGGAGACCTACGGGCTATCCCCTGATCTTTCCAGACGATCATACAGCTCCCGCCGTTCTCGTGCGTCCCTAACTAGGCCACGACGCGCGGTGCCCCGCTGGGTTTATCGTAGATGGCACCCCGTTCCCCACACTTTGGGGGAGCTTGACAGAGGGACGGTAGGGCTAATATCATTTACAAATGAATAATTAATAAGTAAAAAGTAGTAGGAGATGGAGGAGCGAGCGGTGGAGATTGCTATCATCGGTGCTGGTGTTGGGGGGCTCACGACAGCCCTGCGCCTGCACCAAGTTGGCTATGTGCCCAAGCTTTACGAGGCTGCGACGGAGATGCGGGAGCTGGGTGTTGGGATTGCCATACAACCTTATGGCACCAAGGAGCTGACCGAGCTTGGTCTGTATGAGCGGTTTGCTGCAGTATCTGTCGAGGCAAAGGAGTCGGTCTACTATAATCAATGGGGGCAGGAAATCTACCGCGAGCTCTGTGGCAAGCATATCGGCTATGATTATGATCAACGTTTTATCCATCGTGGTATTTTGCAAATGTTGCTTTATCGGGCGGTCAGGGAACGCCTGGGTGATAATGCGGTCGTTCTTGGTGCGCGTTGTTTGGGTTACGAGCAGGATGACGATGGCGTCACGGTACATTTCGAGCCGCGCAAGCCTGGAGTACCGCGTGAGATACATGCCGACATTGTGATCGGTGCTGACGGAATCAAGTCCACGATTCGCACCCAGATGCACCCTTCTTCAGCCTATCCGAAGTATTCGGGGATTACGCTGTGGCGGGGAGTGACGCTGATGCCACCGTACAAGACCGGGGGTACGATTTGCCACATTGGTGCGCCGAGTCAGTGGAGTCTGATCATCTATCCGATATTAGACAACGCTGATAATCAAGGCAACACGCTGATCAACTGGGTGGTGGAGGAAATGGACCGTCCCGAGATCGTCGAGGACTGGAACCAGCCTGCGCCCGTGGACCCGATCAAGGACTGGTTCTATGAGTGTGACCTTGGGTTTCTCAGTGTGCCGGATCTGATCCAGAAATCACGTGAGTCCTACCTGTTCCCGATGATGGATCACGATCCGCTGGACTCTTGGACTGACGGGCGGGTCTGTCTGCTCGGCGATGCTGCACATGCGATGTATCCACGTGGTGGCAACGGCACTTGTCAGGCGCTGGTGGATGCACGCGTGATCGCAGAAAAGCTGGCCAGCATCCCGGATCCAGTCGAGGCGCTCAAGGCCTACGAGGATGAGCGTCTCGAGGTCGCCAATCGCATAGTGCTTGCCAATCGCGGTGATGGGCCTGAAGTTGTCCGGAGGATCGTCGAGGAGCGTACCGGGGGCAAGCCCTTCGACAATATTGAGGACGTACTCCCGTTCGAGGAAGCCGACGCTATCTTTCAGGAATATCACCGCCTGGCCGGCATGCCTAGGCCGAACCAGCCTGCTAGGAAGTCCGACTGCAAGTCGGTCTTCTTTCCAGAGTGGACAGGTGGGCAAAGACAGAAGGAGCATCAGTAGTGAAGACCAAAAACCAGACTGGCAGTTCGATCGACAAGCTGATCCCGGAGCGTTCGTATGGTCGCTCGCTGCCGATGCTGTTGATGTACAGCCGCGAGGTGGTGATGCGACGCATCCGGCCGCATCTGCGCAATCACGGCCTGACCGACCAGCAATGGCGGGTTTTGCGAGCGCTTGCTGAGGAGGAGCAACTGGAGCTGCTCGTCCTCGGCCAACGGTGTCTGATCAGGCCGCCGAGCCTTTCTCGTATCGTTTCCGCTCTGATAGAGCGAGGACTGGTAAGGCGCGTCGTCCATCCGGACGACAGGCGCAGAGTGCTGATCTCTCTGACCGACAAGGGGCGTATCCTGTTCGAGGAAGTCTCTCACGGCTCCGCGCTGATATATGAGCAGCTCAGCAGGGACATTGGCGAGGAGACCCTTGAAGAGATTTACCGGGTGTTGATAAATCTTATCGAGGTACTCGAGGAGGGAGAATCCGCCTCCGCACCGGACGAAGACATCTAAACGCCGATAGATATGCTGTATCCCCAGATGCTGCCACCAGCCGAAGATTTTACCGCCGCAATCATTCCCACGAATTCCGAGCGGCTGCGGACGGCCCGCGAGCTGAGCCTTGAAGATTACTCGGAAACGATCTCGGCTACCGAAAGGGCTCAGGAACTGCTTAACCTGTGGAGTGGTCTCTATAGGCAGCCGTTCAAGGGTATTACCAGCGACGGCAGGGTCGAGCCCGGCCTGTTCAAACTCACCGATGAGGGTTTCCGGTCTGCCCCCGCAGTTGCTGCCGCACGGGCTTTGCTCTCGGGCCTCACCGATAAGCAACGTGAAAGGGTGCAGCATGATATAGACGCCCCCGAATGGCGGGGCTGGTACAACCCGGAGTGGTTAGTGAACCGCAACGGCCTGCGGCTCGACACCGTCTCCGGAGCGACTCACGAACACGTACTCCAGCTGTTGAAAGCTTGTCTATCGAAAAAGGGGTACATCAAGATCAACCGAGCACGCTCTGCCAACGCGTACCTCGGTGAACTGTACGATCTGCCCCACATCATGAACGAGTGGAGTTACCATTTTCTGCTCTTCGGTAAGCCTTCGGAGGTCGAGCCTTGGGGATGGAGCCTTTATGGCCACCACCTCGCGTTGAACGTGCTGATCATCGGACGACAGATCGTCATATCTCCGACGTTTATCGGGACCGAGCCGACCTATATCAGGCGTCGTAACGGCGAGAGCTTCCATCTCCTGGGCGAGGAGGCAGAGAGTGGGCTTGCCCTGATTCACTCGCTGAGCCCGAAACTGCGTCGCCGAGCGGTAATCTACAAGCACATGAAGGATCCGGCGATGCCGGAAGGACGCTGGCAGTTCGCCGATGAACGTCATCTTGGTGGAGCATTCCAGGACAACCGTATAGTTCCCTACGAAGGCGTGCGCGGAGACGCGCTAGATGCCGAACAACGACGGCTTTTGATGGAAATCGTGCAGCATTTCCTCTGCTACCTGCCGGATGGCCCGCGTGCCGCCCGGTTGGCACAGATCGAACGTCACCTCGACGACACGTGGTGGAGCTGGATCGGCGGTTACGGGGATGAAGATCCTTTCTATTACCGCGTTCAGAGCCCGGTGGTAATGCTCGAATTTGACCATCACAGTGGTGTCTGGTTGACAAACAGCGAACCGGCTAAATACCACATTCACACTATCGCTCGGACACCCAACGGCGGAGACTATGGCAAACAGCTGTTGCGCCAGTACTACGAGCAGAAGACTGCTGGACCTTATACTTACAACCAGGGAGGGGATGACTGATGGATTTGGGTATCAGGGGACGCCAAGCATTCATCGCAGCTTCCTCTCAAGGCCTTGGTTATGCCTGCGCCAGATCGCTCGCCCGCGAGGGTGTGAGGGTTACTCTCAATGGCCGTTCCGCAGACAAGCTTGAAGCTGCGGTTGAGGCACTCCGTTCAGAGGTTCCCGGTGCAAGGGTTGACTTCGTCACGGCTGACCTGACCACCCCGGATGGTTTGGAGACGATATTCGCCGCCCACCCACATGTCGACATCCTTGTCACCAACAATGCCGGCCCTCCACCTGGTAACCTGGAGGACTGGGATGCAAAGGCACTAATCGGAGCGCTTAAAACCAACGCGATTCCAGCCGTTCAATTGATGAGATTCTACATTCCTAAGATGTGCTCGGCAGGATTTGGAAGGATTGTAAACATCACATCGGCAATGGTCAAAAGTCCCAAGTACGACATGGGATTGTCTGCTTCAGCCCGGGCAGCGCTGACTGCGATCAGCAAGGCGATCAGCACCGAGGTCGTCAGAGACAACGTTACGATCAACAACCTCTTGCCCGAGCGGATAGATACACCTCGACAGGAATTTATGGCCAAGCGGTTGATGAAGGCCCATGGGATCACCCGTGAGCAAGCCTTCGAGCGGATTGCGGCGACGATCAAGGCCGGTCGACTGGGCCGACCAGAGGAATTCGGCGATGCCTGCGCGTTTCTGTGTAGTGCTCAGGCGGGATACATCTCGGGCCAGAACCTGCAACTGGACGGCGGCTCGTATGAAGGCTTGATCTAAGCCCGTGTACATCCATCAGGTGACCGGCATTGCCTTTACCAAGGAGGAAGAGAGTGTCAGCTGAACCGAAAGGGTCTGGTCATGCAGGCAGGCGTACCAGCGTTTACATCGATGGGTACACTCATACCAACCCGATCCCAGCCGCCTGCCGGGTTGGCAATGTACTGCAGAGTAGCATAATCCACGGTATCGACAGTTCCAGAGCCGGAGCCGCGAGCACGCTTGAAGAACAAGCCGAGTTGATGTTCGCACGAATGCGCCAGATCCTTGAGGCAGCCGGCGGGAGTACCGAAGATGTGGTCAAAGTGACGATATGGATGAAAGATCGAGCCGCCCGTGCAGCCATAAACCGGTTCTGGTTAGAGATGTTCCCGGATGCCGGCAACCGTCCGGCTCGCCAGACCGTTAGCGCCGAACTGGATGGTGAACAGTTGATCCAGTGCGACTTTGTGGCTGTGCTCGATGGGTGAGACGATAATCGTTCGGGAAACCGACTGACTACTGTCCGATTTCGTAGTTAGGCAACTCACTCCCCAGGTTGTCACGCGTGAGTCTTATCGTAGGTCAGGTCCACACCAGACGCAGTGGCGAGGTGGACACAAGGAGGACAGATTGAAGCTCGCTACGTTCATCGCGCCAGGTCACACCGAACCTCTCGCCGGCGAGGTGCGTGACGGACAAGTGATCGCTTTCGGCGACGGCTCTAGCGTCGCCGAACGCTTGAGCATCGGCGGCGGCCCACCGGCGAATGGAGATACTTGGTCGTTAGATCGGGTGCGGTTGCTGGCGCCGGTGCCAGACCCCGGAGCCATCTACTGTATTGCGCTTAACTACCGCGAGCACGCTGAGGAGGCAGGTATGCCCCTGCCGGAGCGGCCGGTGGCGTTCCTCAAACAGCAGGGATCGGTGATCTCCGGCTTCGGCGAAGTTCGCAAGCCGGCAGTGACCAACAAGCTTGACTACGAGGGCGAGCTTGTGGTTGTGATCGGAGCCGACGGTAAACCCGGTGGATACGCGGTCGGAAATGATGTCAGCGCCCGGGACCTTCAGAAGCTCGAGTTCCAATGGGCGCGTGCCAAAGGCGCCGACACATTCTGCCCCTGGGGGCCGTGGGTGACCACAGTCGACGAGGTGCCGAATCCACAGAACTTGGACATCAAGACCTGGGTTAATGATGAACTACGCCAAAATTCCAACACCAGTGATCTGGTATTCAGTATCGATCATATCATCAGAACCCTGTCGGAGACTGCAGACCTGCGGCCTGGCGATATCATCCTGACCGGTACACCTCCGGGAATCGGCGAGAGCTACGGCAAGTTTCTGCAGCCCGGTGACATTGTCAGGATCGCCATCGAAGGACTTGGTGAAATCGAACACCGGATAATCGAGCGTTAACCGCCGGAACTACCACGCCCGGTAGATCCGACCTACCCACAGCCTTGCAGCGATGCACGATAGATGTTATTATTAACAAATGTATTATTAACTGATGAATAGTAAAAAGAGACAAGCTGTGGATAAATGGTTACTGGCTGCTAACGGTGGTCCCAGTCTTCAGGATGGGATTGAAGAGGCTGGTTCGCCGGTGAACCTTCTCTGGAGGACTGGGGTAACTCCTTGGATGCCTGCGGTAATTAGGCCGGAGTTCGTGGGCTGGAGAGAAGAGCAATTGGGTTGGCTTGAGACCGTTGCCTTGATGGATCTCTCTTATCACATGTGGGATACTTTCGTCTCCGGGCCCGACGCCACGCGCCTTCTTTCGGAGTTAAGCGTGAACGACTACGACAACTTTGCGGTCGGTCAGGCGAAGCAGCTCGTGGCGGTCACGCAGAGGGGCCTACTGGTTGGTGATGGTATTCTCCTGCGGCATGGAGAGGATGAATATATACTGACCGGCCGGTCTACTACACAATCCTGGATCACATACCATGCGGAGAAGCATGGCTACAAGGTCAATATCGTCCACGACCCCGACTGTTCCCGTGATCCCGGGCATATACCTCGCTTATTCCGCTATCAGGTTCAGGGACCGAATGCTCAGGCCCTGATCGAGAATATATTCGGTAGACCGCTTCCACGCGTTCCCTTCTTCCACACCACCCGGTGCGAGCTTAACGGCATCACCTTCCGCGCTCTGCGCCATGGAATGGCCGGGCAACCCGGTTACGAGTTCATAGGCGATTACGCCAACCATGACCGCATCAAGACCGCGATACTCGAAGCAGGGGAGGATCTGGGACTGGTGCAGGTCGGTGCACTCGCCTACCCTACTGCCCAGTGTGAGAGTGGGTGGATCCCGGCGCCGACCCCCGCGTTCTACACTGACCCAGAGCTACTCGACTACCGCAGGTGGGCCAGCCTCAACACGGTGGACGGACGCCAACCGCTCCATGGCAGCTTCTTTTCTCCCGACATTGAGGATTATTATGTAAACCCCTGGGAGATTGGATATGGCAAACTCATCTGTTTTGATCACGATTTTCTTGGTCGCGATGCCCTAAAAACCCTCAAAGATGAGACTGGGAGAACCAAGGTGACCCTGGTAGCCGACCCCGGCGATGTGAGGGAGAAGTTCGGCACTGATCATTTTATGTCTTCAGGGCGGTATCGTGTGGAGGCAAGCGGAAATTTGATCGGCGTGGTTATGAACTGCGCCTTCAACAATCCACTCTCCACCATCCTTGGACTCGCAATTCTTGATAAGGCATACTCGGCACCCGGCACTGAGGTGAGTCTGATTATGGGAGACCATCCGGGCCCCGGTACGGACTCAAACTTGAAGCAGGAGTTCACCGAACTGCGTGCTACCGTGCAGCCTTGTCCGTACAACGAGTTTGCTCGAACCGAATATCGCAAGGACTGAAATCCTTGTATTTTTTTGGCTCGCACACCAGGTTCAGCGTACTGAGATACATTAACGGTTAGAGGTATGACGGTATAGTTACAAAAAGCTGATGATATCCTCACTCCCACCGCAGGCTCACGGCAGGGTTGTTTACGTAAAGTGAAGCTGTTGGTTTACATCAGGTTGCAGCGTAGCTGACCCATTAGGCTTCCGAAGACCTTAGAAAGACTGCCAGCTCACAAGCCAAAGAGGGTGAGGAAGCTGATCGAGAGGCGGGGCTGCAAACTTTTGTATCTGTCCTGCTACTCCCCGGACTACATACGGGTCAATTACTGTGAAACGCGTTGTAGCTTCAGATCCAAACTTGACAGAAGTGTGCCTGTGAAGATATACTTCACAGACAAATAATTAATATATGAAATGATTGAACTGGTGGGGAAGGAGTGAGATTGGGATCATGGGTATGATCAGGAGGGGCAAACTTCCCGCGATGAGGCTCGGTCGTGCTGTGTCTGGCCGTCCCGTGGAGGGCAAGGGGCTCTCTGAGAGTTTTCTGGCTCGCGTCGCTTTACTTGGCGTGTGGGCTCTGATGGCTGGGGTGTTCGCTGTTGTTGAGCCTTCGCGTTTTTTGTCT
>NZ_JAQKGV010000038.1 GCF_028617075.1 Rubrobacter calidifluminis
CCGGGGGTGGTGGGCGTGATCACGGGGGAGGACGTGAGGAGGCTCTCGCGTCCTTTCCCGCTGGCGGTGGACGTGCCGGTCGAGTACTACCCGGCGGCGGTGGACAAGGTGCGTTACGTGGGGGAGCCGGTGGCGGTGGTGGTGGCGGAGGACCGCTACCTGGCCGAGGATGCGGCGGAGCTCGTCGAGGTCGAGTACGAGGAGCTGCCCGCGGTCGTGGACGTGGAGGAGGCGATGGAGGAAGGGGCGCCGCTGCTGCACGAGCGGGTCGGCTCGAACGTGGGCAACCGCCGCAGCTTCGAGTTCGGGGATCCGGAGCGGGCGTTTTCAGAGGCGGATCTCGTGGTGGAGGAGAGTTTCCGCTTCCCGCGCTACAGCTCGACGCCCATAGAGACCTACGGGGTCATAGCCGACTACGACCCGGCGGAGGATGCGATGACGATCTGGGCGAACTTCCACGGGCCGTTCATCATGCACCGGGTCGTCTCGGCGGCTTTGGGTATCCCGGAGAACCGGGTGAGGTTCGTGGTGCCGCAGGACATCGGGGGGAGCTTCGGGATAAAGTCGGCCGTCTACCCGTACATGGCGCTCATGGGGATCGCGAGCCGCGCTCTCGGTCGGCCGGTGAAGTGGATCGAGGACAGGATCGAACACCTGCTGGGGAGCAGCTCGGGGACGGGTCGGGTCTCGCGGGTCAGGGCGGCCTTCCGCGAGGACGGGAGGCTCCTCGGGCTAGACTACCGCTTCGTCGACGATGTGGGAGGATACATCCGCTCGCCGGAGCCGGCGACGATGTACCGCTGCTTCGGCAACTTCACCGGACCGTACCGGGTCGAGGACGTGCGGGCCGAGACCATCTCGGTCATGACCAACAAGACCCCGACGGGGCTCAACCGCGGCTTCGGTGGCCCGCAGCTCTACTTCGCGCTCGAGAGGACGATGGACCTCGCGGCGCGCCGGCTCGGGCTCGATCCGGCCGAGATCCGGCGCCGCAACCTCATCGCCTCCGATGAGTTCCCCTACCGCACGCCCTTCGGCGGCGTCTACGACTCCGGAAACTACCAGGCCGTGCTCGAGCGGGCGCTGGAGATGAGCGGCTACGAGCGGTTGCGTGAAGAGCAGAAGAAAGCCAGGGAGCAAGGGCGGCGCATCGGGGTGGGGCTCGCCACGATCGTCGACCCCTCCGGGACGAACATGGGTTACGTCACCCTGGCCAAGACGCGCGAGGAGAGGGCTTCCTCCAACGACCTCTCCGGGTGCACCGAGGCCGCGACCGTGAGCGTCGATCCGAGCGGCGGGGTCACGGTCAGCATAACCACCACCCCGCAGGGCCAGGGCCACGAGACGGTGGCGACCCAGATCGTCTGCGACGAGCTCGGCGTCGCGCCCGAGCGGGTGCGGGTCGTGGCCGAGATGAACACCTCGACGATGCCCTGGACCATAACCACCGGCTCCTACTCGAGCCGCTTCGCGCCGCTCTCGGCGAGCGCGATCGCGCTCGCGGCCCGCAGGCTGCGCGAGAAGCTCGCCCGGATAGCCGCCCACCTGCTCGACGCAGCGCCGGAGGAGCTCGAGTTCGAGGAGGGCGCCTTCGTGGTGCGCGGCGATCCGGAGCGGAAGGTCTCGTTGCGTCGGGCCGCCGGGGCGGCCCACTGGAACTCCTCCGCGCTGCCCGAGGACGTGGACCCGGGGCTCCACGAGACGGCCTTCTTCTCGCTCTCCGTGACGAGCCCTCCGGGCGAGGACGACCGGGTCGATTCCTCGGCCACCTACGGGTTCCTCGCCGACGTCGCCGTGGTGGAGGTGGATCGGGAGACCTGCGAGGTGAGGGTTCTCGACTACTTCACCGTCCACGACGCCGGGAGGCTCCTCAACCCAATGCTCGCGGAGGGGCAGATCTACGGCGGCGCCGCCCACGGGCTGGGGGGGGCGCTCTACGAGGAGTTCCTCTACGACGAGGAGGGACAGCTGAAAAACGCCAGCTTCATGGACTACCTCTGCCCCACCGCGGCCGAGGTGCCGGGGCTCAACATCGACCACATCGAGACCCCCTCGCCCTACTCGCTGCTCGGAGCCAAGGGGCTCGGGGAGGGCTCGACGATGAGCGTCCCCGTCGCGGTGGCGAATGCCATCTCCGACGCCCTGCAGCCCGAGGAGGTCGAGATAACCGGGCTTCCGGTGACCCCGGAGAGGGTGTTCGAACTCCTCTACGGGCGGAAGGAGGACGCATGATCCTGAGAGACATGCTCGAACGGGCCGCCTCCCGCTACCCGGAGAGTCTGGCCGTGGTGGACGGAGAGCGGCGGTACACCTACGCGGAGTGGAACGAGCGGGTCGATTCCGTCGCGTGCGCCCTGCGCGGGCTCGGGGTCCGCAAGGGCGATAGGGTGGTGCAGCTGCTCAAGAACCGGGAGGAGAACTGCGCGGTGCACATGGCCTGCCAGAAGCTCGGGGCGATAAACACCCCGCTGAACTTCCGGTGGGCGGAGGAAGAGGTCCGCTACTGCCTGGGCGACGCCTCCCCGCGCGTCGTCCTCTTCGAGGAGGCGACCCGGGAGGTCGTGCTCCGGGCGCGGGAGGGGCTCGGCTTCGAGCCCGTGCTGCTCTACGTGGGGGAAGACCCACCCGAAGACGCGCTCTCCTTCGACGAGGTGATCGGGGCGGCCTCCGGCGAGAGGCCGGAGGAGAACATCGAGGAGGAAGACATCGCGCTCATGCTCTACACCTCCGGGACGACGGGGCGTCCCAAGGGGGTGCTGCGCAGCCAGAGGGCCGAGTACGCGGCGACCGTGGGGCAGGTCATCCACCACGGGTATAGCCTCTGGGAGAGGACCCTCGGGTGCATGCCGCTCTACCACACGATGGGGATGCACTCGCTCACCAGCATGATCTCGCTGAACGGCCTCTTCGTCGCCATGCCCGATTGGGATGCCGGGGAGGCGCTCGAGATCATAGAGCGCGAGCGCATAAGCGCCCTCTACCTCATCCCGACCCTCTTCCACGACCTCGTGGGCAGCCCCGGGTTCGACGAGCACGACACCACGAGCGTGAAGAAACTTTCCTACGCCGGAGCCCCGATGCTCGGTCCGCTGGTCGAGAGGTGCCTCGAGAGCTTCGACCCCGAGGTCTTCGTGAACCACTACGGCTCGACCGAGGTGTACATCTTCGCCGTCTACCCCGAGCCCCGGAAGAAACCCGGGTGCGCCGGGAGGGCCGCCTTCCACACCGAGATAAGGGTGGTGCGCGCAGACCCCGAGCCGAACGTGCGTCCGGACGAGGTGGTCCCGCAGGGGGAGACGGGGGAGATAATCGTGAGGCTCTGTGACGACGCCTACTCCGGATACTACAACCGACCCGAGGCCACGGCCAGGACCATCCGGGAGGGCTGGCACTTCACCGGGGACACCGGGTACATCGACGAGGACGGAGACCTGTGGGTGACGGGCCGGGTCGACGACATGATCATCACCGGCGGAGAGAACGTCTACCCGGTCGAGGTCGAGGAGGTCATCTCGCGCCACCCGGGCGTCGAGGAGGTCGCCGTGGTCGGGCTTCCGGACGAACGGTGGGGCCAGGCGGTGACCGCCTTCATCGTCCCCGCGGGAGAAGACCTCACCCCGCAGGAGATAGACGAGCACTGCAGGAAGAGCCCCTCGCTGGCCCGCTTCAAGCGGCCGAAGAGGATCGTGCTCGTGAAGGAGCTGCCGAAGAGCCCGGTCGGAAAGCTCCTCAGGAGGCGGCTTCTGGCCGGGGAGTACGAGGAGCTGAAAACGACGGACAGAGACGAGGGGAGCAGGGTTTGACGCTCAAGGCTGAAGATTTCGGGCTCGAACTCGAGAACATGCGTTTCTCCTTCGAGGAGGAGCGCGGCGTGGCGCGTCTGGTGCTCGACGACCCGAAAAAGATGAACCGCGTCACGATGGGGATGCGGGATCAGATCTCGGACCTCTTCCGCGCGCTGGAGAGGGACGGCCGGGCGCGGGTGGTCGTCGTCCGCGGCGAGGGTGAGCGGGCGTTCACCGCGGGAGGGGATATCGCGGGCTTCCTGAAGGAGCACCCGGGCAGGCTCTCGCTGCTGCACGAGAACGTCGCCGCCCCCGAGCGGTTCCCGGGGATGGTCATAGCCGCCATCGACGGCTACTGCTTCGGGGTGGGGCTCGAGCTCTCGCTCGCCTGCGACTTCCGCGTCGCCACCGAGCGCGCCGTCTTCGGGTTACCGGAGGTCGGGCTCGGGATGATCCCGGGCAGCGGCGGCACCCAGAGGGTCTCGCGCCTCGTCGGGATGACGCGGGCGAAGGACATGATCCTGCGGGGCCGCAGGGTGCCCGCCCGCGAGGCCCTGGAGTGGGGCCTCGTGACCTCGGTGGTCGAACCGGAGAGGCTCGACGAGGCGGTGGAGGAGCTCGCGGACGAGCTGCTCTCGCGGCCCCGCCTCGCCCTCGAGCACGCCAAGCGGGTGCTGAACTTGGGGTATGACGCTCCGCTCGAGGCCGCGCTGCAGATGGAGGGTTACGCCTACGGGATGCTCCGCTCGACGGAGGATTTCGCCGAGGGGGTCGAGGCCTTCGTCGAGAAGCGTAAGCCCGAGTTCAGGGGGCGTTAGCAATGAAGCCCGCACCGTTCGAGTACGCAGCCCCGGAGAACGTCGAGGAGGTGCTGGAGCTCCTCGGTGAGCACGGCGAGGAGGCCAAGGTCCTCGCCGGGGGGCAGAGCCTGGGGCCGCTTCTGAACATGCGCCTGGCCACCCCCGGGGTGCTCGTGGACATAAACCGGGTGGAGGGGCTCTCCTACCTGCGCAGCGGCGACGACGTGCTCGCGGTCGGAGCGCTCGCCCGCCAGCGGTCGATAGAACGCTCCATCTCCATCCCCCGAAGATGGCCGTTGCTCCATCAGGCCGCACCGTACATCGGGCACGTCGCCATCCGCAACCGGGGCACGATCTGCGGCAGCCTCGCCCACGCCGATCCTGCCGCCGAGCTCCCGGCCGTCGCCGTCGCCCTCGGTGCCCGGCTGCGCATCCGCAGCGCGCGAGGCGGGCGTGAGGTTGAGGCCGGAGACTTCTTCGTGAACTACATGACCACGGACCTCGCCCCCGACGAGCTTCTGGTGGAGGCGAGATTCCCACCTCTCCCGCCGCGCACCGGCACCTCCTGGAAGGAGGTCGCCCGCCGCCACGGTGACTTCGCGCTCGTCGGGGTGGCGGCGGTCGTGACGCTCGCGCGGGACGGGAGGTGCGAGCGGGTGCGACTGGTCTACACCGGCGTGGCCCCCACACCGTTCGAGGCGGGGGATGCGGAGGAGATGCTCTCCGGGGAGAGCCCGACCCGGGAGCTCTTCGGGGAGGCCGCCGAGCGGGCCGCGCGGGATTGTGAGCCTGGCTCGGACGTACACGCCTCCGCGGCCTACCGGAGGCACCTGGTCCGCGTCCTCACGAAGAGGGCGCTCGGAGAAGCGGTTCGGCGCGCGCGGGAGGAGGGATGATGGAGCGGAGGAGGACCATCAGGCTTACGGTGAACGGCATCCGCTACGAGCGGGAGGTCGAGGTGAGAAAGACCCTCGCGGACTTTTTGCGCTACGACCTGGGGCTCAAGGGCACCCACGTCGGGTGCGAGCACGGGGTGTGCGGGGCGTGCACGGTGATGCTCGGGGATGCGAGCGTCCGCTCTTGCATCCTGTACGCGGTTCAGGCCGACGGGCAGGAGGTTCTCACCGTGGAGGGGCTCTCCTCGCCGGAGGGGCCGCTGCACCCGCTGCAGCAGGCCTTCCACGAGCACCACGGGTTGCAGTGCGGTTTCTGCACGCCGGGGTTCCTGATGAGCGCCCTGGAGCTTCTGGCGGAGAAGCAGAACCCGGGCGAAGAGGAGATCCGGGAGGCGCTCTCGGGAAACCTCTGCCGCTGTACCGGCTACGAGGGGATTGTAGAGGCGGTGCGCGCGGCGGACAGGACCTGGGACAGGGGGTAGGCGACCGTGAAGATGGAGAACGAGTTTGCCGTGAAGGCCCCGCTCGGGAGGGTGTGGGAGACGATGCTCGATCTGGAGCGCATCGCGCCCTGCCTGCCCGGGGCCTCGATAGAGGAGTCCGCCGACGGCGAGTACCTCGGGACGATGGCGGTGAGGCTCGGTTCGATCTCGGTCCGCTACCGCGGGACGGTTCGTCTCGAGGAGGCCGACGAAGAGAACCGCCGGGCCCGACTCCGGGCGAGCGGCAGAGAGACCAGGGGGCAGGGGACCGCCTCCGCGACGATAACCGCGACGATGCGCGGAGAGGGGGATACAACCAGGGTCCGGGTAAAGACCGACCTGGATGTCTCCGGCCGTGTGGCGCAGTTCGGGCGCGGGATCATGCAGGATGTGGCCTCGGAGATCATGTCCCGCTTCGCCTCCTGTCTGGAGCGGGAGATCCTGGGTGAGGGAGCCCGGGAGCCGGCCGCTCCCGCGTCGGAGCGAGGGGATTCCGGTTCATCTCCGGGGGAGGAGGGCCTGGATCTTGCCGGGGTGGGAG
>NZ_JAQKGV010000039.1 GCF_028617075.1 Rubrobacter calidifluminis
GGTTAACGTGGGACGGATCGCTAACTGGCTCAACGGTGTTCCTACCGCCGTAACTCGGCGCTCCCGATTGGCGGCTCTGGCTCCGGTGAGCTGATCGTGGCTCTCCGGCGAATAAACCAACAGTATCATAAGCGCAGGTTATTCCAACGGGCCGACGTATGACAACGAGCCAGCCAGCTCTCCCCGGGCAAAAATAATCGGAAGTGTGAGAGGCTTGTATGCAAAGATCCAGCTTCGCAAATGGTGACTATGGAATCGATGCACCATTGGTCGTACGCAACTTATTCCTTGCTGGTACGGCAGCCATTGTCGCAGGTATCGTTCTAAACCATCTTCTGGCATCGACGCGACCGGCGGTAGGGATAGGCTTGCTGGTGTGGGGGTTGCTGGCGGGAGCAAGTATGCTTCTCACCGCCGCGCTGATGGTGTGGAGTAGCAGGATCGGCAAACTCCGATTGCGAGAAAAGTTGATCGACTCGCTGGATTTGCGTGGAACTGAAACGATCCTCGATGTCGGTTGCGGGCGGGGCCTGTTACTCAATGCCGCTGCCCGCCGGTTGACGACGGGCAAGGCTATCGGGGTCGACCTTTGGCAGAGTGCGGACCAGTCCGGCAACAGTCCTGAGGCCGCACTGGCGAATGCGCGGGCGGAGGGGGTTGCCGGTTTCGTCGAGATCAAAACGGGCGATATGCGCGAATTGCCCTTTGAAGACGGGACGATCGACGTTGTGGTTTCAAGCCTGGCGATTCACAACATCCCCGACGAAGAAGGCCGCTTGAAAGCGATTCGGGAAATTGTACGGGTACTGAAACCGGGCGGACGGGTGGCTCTATTGGATTTTCAACATACGGGGGAATATGCGCGGGCTCTTCGGGCATCAGGCTGGCAGGCGGTGAAACTTTCAGGACTGCGATTTCAGATGTTCCCGCCCGTACGAATCGTGACGGGGGAAAAGCCCCTGTGAATTAGAGAGCGGGCTGACGCCTTCCAGACGCTCGACGAAATGCGTGACTGGATCGTTCGTGCGTCTGCCGACTGGCTGTTGCGGAAGCGGTTTTCGATGGGGATGTGGAATATCGAGTCGCAAAGGTATCTGGGAGGGCTTGGGTTGCACCCGCGCGAGCCAGATGGTTGGGATGTCCCCGCGTTTTCCATCGGCTATTGGGTACGGGCTTCCGAGCAAGGCCGCGGTTACGTCACCGAAGTGGTCCGGCTGCTCACGGCGTATGTGTTCGAGGTGCTGCAGGCGCAGCGCATTGAAATCGTCTGCGATGCACGTAACACGCGCAGCATCGCCGTCGTCGAGCGTGTGGGCTTTGTGCGGGAAGGGCGTCTACGGAACTTATGGCGCCGTGCGGATGGGACGCTGGCCGATGAGGTGGTCTGTTGCGCTGACTCCTGCCGACGGGTGGAGTGGAGCATGAACATCCATCGCCTTCCTTTACTATGAACCCGACCCCGCGCCGCTCCAGATCCTCCCGCGCCGCCGCGCCGTACGGACACCCGGGGGCCGTGTAGGGCGCCACCTTCATGATCTTATTTCAGCAAAGTCCGGGGTTCCTTCCTCAGACTTCATGGTTTACCCTTCGGACCGTGTCGTCGTTAAAGGCTTTTAGGAGAGGGAGATGAACGGAAGACGCCGCTGGTGGGAGCGGGGCATCATCTACCAGGTCTACCCGCGGTCGTTCGCCGACTCGGACGGGGACGTGGTGGGGGATCTGGCTGGAGTTATCGGGAAGCTCGACTACCTGGCGTGGCTCGGGGTGGATGCGGTGTGGCTCTCACCGATCTACCCTTCTCCGATGGCGGACTTCGGGTACGACATCTCCTGCTACACGGATGTAGACCCGCTCTTCGGGACGCTTGAGGACTTCGACCGGCTGGTCGAGGAGGCGCACCGGCGGGGGATCCGCATCATCCTCGACTACGTCCCGAACCACACCTCCGATCTTCACCCCTGGTTCGTGGAGTCGCGCTCCTCGCGCGAGAACCCGAAGCGTGACTGGTACATCTGGGCAGATCCGAAGCCCGACGGCTCTCCACCGAACAACTGGCTCTCTTCCTTCGGTGGGAGCGCGTGGGAGTTCGACGGGAAGACCGGGCAGTACTACCATCACGCCTACCTGAAAGAGCAGCCGGACCTCAACTGGCGCAACCCCGAGGTCCAGGAGGCGATGCTCGGGGTGCTGCGCTTCTGGCTCGAGCGTGGGGTGGACGGATTCCGGGTCGACGCGCTCAGGCGGCTCGTAAAGGACGAAAGACTGCGCGACGACCCGCCCAACCCCGACTACCGGGAGGGGCAGAACCCCTACGACGCCTTCATACCGCTCTACTCTTCCGATAGGCCCGAGACGCACGAGATGGTCCGGATGATGAGAGAGGTGCTCGACGGGTACGGCGAGCGGCTTCTTATCGGGGAGCTCTACCTCCCGATAGAGAGCCTCGTCGCCTACTACGGCTCCGGGGTGGACCTGCCGTTCAACTTTCACCTGATCTTCACGCCCTGGCGGGCGGATGCCGTCTACAGCCTCGTGAAGGAGTACGAGGCGGCGCTCCCTCCCGGCGCCTGGCCCAACTGGGTGCTCGGCAACCACGACCGGCCGCGGGTCGCGAGCCGGGTGGGAGAGGGGCAGGTGCGGCTCGCGGCGATGCTGCTTTTGACGCTGCGCGGCACCCCTACCCTCTACTACGGCGACGAGATCGGGATGCACGACGTCCCCGTCCCGCCCGGGCGCATCCAGGACCCGTTCGGGAAGAGCTTCCCGCAGCTCGGGCGCGACCCGGCGCGCACCCCGATGCAGTGGGACGACTCCGAGAACGCGGGGTTCACCGCCGGAGAACCCTGGCTTCCCCTGGCAGAGGACTACGAGGAGGTGAACGTCGCCCGCCAGCGAAAGGACCCGCGTTCTCTGCTCAACCTCTACCGGCGTCTCATCGCGCTGCGCCGCTCCGAGGGGGCTCTCTCCACCGGCGACTACGCCTCTCTCGGCATCGACGGTGATTTGCTCTACTACGCCCGCGAGCACGAAGGACGCAGGCTGCTCGTCGTGCTCAACCTCGGCTCCGACGTCCAGAGCACGACGGCCCGCGGCCGGATCGTCCTCTCCACCGGGCTCGACCGCGAGGGGGAGGAGGTCTCCGGACGGCTCACCCTCGCCGGAGGGGAGGGCGTGATCCTGCGCTCATCCGGATGATGGCGGCCCCGCCGTGGAGCCCCGAACGACGAGCCGGGTGGGGAGGAGCACGGTCCCGGCGGTCTCTCCTCCTGCGAGGAGCGCGATGAGCATCTCCCCGGCCCGCCTCCCTTTCTCGACGTGCGGCTGGCGAACGGTGGTGAGCGGCGGAGCCGATCGCGCGGCCGCCGGAACGTCGTCGAAACCGACGACCGAGAGGTCCTGCGGTACCGGAAGCCCGAGCTCGCGGGCGGCTTCGATCGCGCCGAACGCGAGCTGGTCGCTCATCGCCAGAAGCGCCGTCGGCCGGGGCTCGCGCGTGAGCAGGGCGCGCGCCGCCCTCCTCCCTTCCTCGATGGTGTTCTCCGGACACTCGTAGACTGGAACCCCGGAAGGATCGACCCCGGCTTCCTCCAGCGCGGCGGCGTACCCGGCGAGCCGCAGCCGCGAGGGCCTGAAGGCGGCTTCCTCCCGGCGATCCAGCCTCCTGAACCCGCCCCTGGTCCTGGGGGTGAACTCGAAGGAGACGACGGCGACCCTGCGGTGACCGAGCCCGGTCAGGTGCTCCGCAGCTTCCCTCGCCGCCCCTTCGTCGTCCACACCGACGGAGGGTATCCCCTCGACCGGCGGCTGATCCACCAGCACCACGGGCAGCCGCCGCTCGAACGCCGCACCTACCAGAGGATCCTCCGCGGCCATGCACCACACTACGAACCCGTCGACCACCGCCTCCCGGACGGCCGAGACATCCCTCTCCCCGAGCGAGCGGCCCGGGATCAGAAGCAGCCCCAGCCCGGCCTCCTCGGTGGCCTGCGAGACCCCCTCGAAGAACATCACCGCCGCAGGATCCGCGAAGGCATACGAGAGCCTGTCCGTGTAGAGCACCCCCACCGCCCCCGCCCGCCCCCGCCTGAGCCCCCGCCCCATCGGGTCCGGCCCGGCATACCCCAGCCTCCGCGCCACCTCGAACACCCGCTCCCTTAACTCCGGAGAGAGCTGATCCGGCCGGTTGTACGCGTTCGAAACCGTCGAAGGCGCCACCCCCAGCTCCGCCGCCACCTCCCGGATCGTCACCCGCCCGCCGGATCCTTTCCGATTGACTCCCATGTCCCACATGCTACACTACCCGAGCAGTTCTTGCTGAAACGATTCAGAAACGGGAGGTCGGGTCTTCTCTCATGCTCGTGGGTGCGTTGCTTCTCACGGTGGTTGCGGGGATGCTCTACTGGTTTTCGCGGGGGATCTCGCGGCCGTGTGAGGAGATGGTCTGGGTCGATCTCTCTCTGGGGCTTACGGGGGTGTCGGCGGTGGTCTTGTGGCTCTGGGTGGTCGCGTGGCTGGTGTAGGGGGGTTGCGGGCGGCGCGGTTTGCTGTTGCGGTGGTCTTCTTCCTCAACGGCTTCGGGTTTTCGAACTGGGTGGTGAGGATACCGGCGGTGCGGGACCATCTCGGGCTGGACAAGGGTACGCTCGGGCTGGCGTTGCTGGGGGCTTCTGTCGGGTCTTTGATCTCGATGCCGCTGGTGGGAGGGCTGGCGGCGCGTTTCGGGAGCCGGCCGGTGGTCGGGGTGATGGCGGCGGGGTTCTGCGTGGTGCTCGCGTTGCCGGGGTTTGCGGGGGGAGCGGTGGCGCTCGCCCTCTCGCTCGTGGTGGTCGGCGTCTTCATGGGCGGGCTCGACGTCTCGATGAACACCCAGGCGGTGGCGGTCGAGCGGGGGTACGGGCGGCCGATCATGTCCTCCTTCCACGCGATGTTCAGCCTCGGCGGGCTCGCCGGGTCGGTCGTCGGGGGGGTGGCG
>NZ_JAQKGV010000040.1 GCF_028617075.1 Rubrobacter calidifluminis
GGTGGGTGAGCGGTATCGCCGGAAGGATGCGCGCGTACGCCGACCCGCCCGCCGTCCCGCCAACGCTCGAGCCCAGATAGTAGAAGAGCAGGTAGAGCGAGGAGGCGTACGCCCGCATCCTTCCGGCGATACCGCTCACCCACCCGCTCGCGATCGAGTGCGTCCCGAAGAACCCGAAGGTGAAGACGGCGACCCCGAAGAGGATCAGGGCAAAACTCCTCGAGACGGTGACCGCGAGACCGCAGAGCATAAGCGAGAGCCCCGCCGCCAGCACCCTGCCCCGTCCCGCACCATCGGCGAGACGGCCCATCAGGGCCGAGCTCGCCGTGCCGAGCAGGTAGAAGAGGAAGACCCCCGAGGCCTGCGCCTGGCCGAGGCGGTACGGCGGGGCCTGCAGCCGGTAGCCCAGGTAGTTGTACAAGGCGACGAAGCCACCCATCGCAAGCGCCCCGATCGCGTAGAGCAGGAGGAGGCGACCGTCGCGCAGACACCACAGCAGGGCCCGGCCCACGCCCACGAGCCCGACCTTGCGGGGCCTGAAGTTCCGTGCGGGCGGCAGGAGCCTCCAGAAAGCGGCACCCGCGACGAGGGAGACTCCACCGAGGACGGCCAGCGCCACCCTCCACGAGAAAGCCTCCGCCAGAAGCCCCGACGCGATGCGGCCGGCGAGCCCGCCGACGCTGTTGCCGGCAATGTAGAGCCCGACCGCGGAGCCCAACCTCTCGCGGCTCACCTCGTCCCCGAGGTAGGCCACCGCGACCGCCGGCACCCCGGCGAGGCACACCCCCTGCAACCCACGCAGCAGGACGAGCAGGGCGAAGTCCGGCGCGAACGCGACGAGCACCATCACGAGGGAGGAGCAGAGAAGCGAGAACGCCATCACCGGCGCCCGTCCCCAGCGGTCCGAGAGCGCGCCGAAGACGACCAGGCATACGGCGAGCGTCCCGGTCGTCGCCGAGAGCGCGAGGCTCGCCGCCGCAGGACCGAGCCCGAACTCACCGGAGAGCGCCGGTAGCAGCGACTGCACGCTGTAGAGCATCGCGAAGACCGCGACACCGGCGAAGAACAGGGCGAGCGAGGCACGTCCGAAGCCGGGGGTACCCGGTGCGAGCTTTCCGCCCTCACGCATGTATCCAGCGTACCTCCCCGAGAGAGAACATGCACGCGGCGCCTGCGCCCTCACGTATAATCGCGGCAAGAGAGGAGGCACGTGGACAACCGGCAGATAGCCAGAACCCTGCAGACGATCGCGACCCTGATGGAGATCCGGGGCGACGACCACTACCGGGTGCTCGCCTACCAGCGGGCGGCCGAGTCGGTCGCCTCGCTGGGCCATCCGGTCGCCGAGGTGGAAGACCCGAGGGAGCTGCCGCACGTCGGCGAGACGACGGCCGGGGTCATCCGCGAGCTGGCGCAGGGCCGCACCCCGGGGATCCTCTCGGAGCTCGTCGAAGAAGTTCCCGCCGGCCTGGTCGAGGTCACCAACCTGCCCAACGTCGGGCCGCGTACGGCGGGCAGGCTCTGGCGCGAGCTCGGCGTGGAGAGCGTGGCGGACGTGGCGAACCTGAAAGAGGGAGCCATCGCGTCCCTGAAGGGCTTCGGGAAGAAGAGCGAGGAGCGCATCCTGCGCGCCGCCCGCACCTACGGCTCCACCGAACGCCGCATGCTGCTCGACGAGGCGACCTCCCTCGCCGCGAGGATGCTCGATTTCATCCGCTCCCACCCCGCGTGCGAGCGGGCGGAGGTCGCCGGATCTCTCAGGCGTCAGAAGGAGACGATAGGCGACCTGGACCTGGTGGCGGCGAGCACCGACCAGGAGAGCCTGGCGGACGCCTTCGCCGCGGCCCCGTTCGTGGACGAGGTGCTGGCCCACGGCCCGACGAAGGTCTCGGTCCGTTGTGCGGGTACGGAGGTGGACCTCCGGATCGTCGACCCCGAGGCCTTCGGCTCGCTGCTGCACCACTTCACCGGCAGCAAGGCCCACAACGTCGCGCTGCGCGAGCGGGCGGTCAGGATGGGGCTGAACATCTCGGAGTACGGCATCGCGAAGGCCGGCAGCGGTCACTACGAGCCGGTCGCGACCGAAGAGGAACTCTACCGCAGGCTCGATCTTCCCTACATCCCGCCCGAGCTGCGCGAAGACACCGGCGAGATCGAGGCGGCCGAAGAGGGCCGACTGCCGGAACTCATCGAGCTCTCCGACATCCGCGGCGATTTGCACGTCCACACAGATTACTCCGACGGCAGGGGCACGATAGAGAGCATGGCCGAGGCGGCCATCGAGCTCGGCCACGAGTACCTCGTCTTCTGCGACCATTCGAAGAGCCTCAGGGTGGCCAGCGGCCTCTCCCCCGAGAGGCTCGCCCGCAAAATAGAGGCCGTGCGCGCCGCCGACGCGAGATACGACGAGATACACCTCCTGTGCGGCGCAGAGGTCGACATCCTCAAAGACGGCACGCTCGACTACGAAGACGGGCTGCTCGCGGAGCTCGACCTGGTGGTGGCGAGCGTGCACACGGCGTTCAACATGCCCGAGCGGGAGATGACGGACCGCATCGTGCGGGCGATGAACAACCCCTACGTCCGGGTGCTCGGTCACCCGACTGGCAGGCTCCTCAACCGCAGGGAGCCGTACGCCGTGGACGTGAGCCGCCTGATAGCGGAAGCGGTCTCCACGGACACGGCGCTCGAGCTCGACTGCTACGTGGACCGGCTCGACCTCTCCGTCCCCCACGTGCGCGAGGCGGTGGAGGCGGGGGCGAAGATAAGCATCGACACCGACGCCCACGACGAGGGCGCGCTCTCGTTCATGCGCTTCGGGGTCTCGCAGGCCCGCCGGGCGTGGGTCGGGAAGGAGAGCGTCGTAAACTGCCTGCCCTGGACAAAGTTCGAGCGCTACCTGAAGCGCGGGAAGTAACCCGCAGCACCGGCAGAATGTATACTCACCCGGCATGGGCAAGGAGCGCACACCCTCTGATCTGGACTTCGGCATCCGGGTCGGGGCCGTGGTCGAGCGAGACGGCAGGATACTGCTGGTCCGCCACGAGAAGCCGGGGCGAAAGCCCTACCTGGTGCTCCCGGGAGGGAGGCTCGAACCGCGGGAGACCATCCCGGAGTGCGCCGCGCGCGAGCTCGCTGAGGAGACCGGGCTGCGCGGCCGCTTCGGACGGATCCTCTACGTGAGCGAGTTCTTCGACGGCGGTCGCCACACGGTGGATATCACCGTGTTGATGGAGGAAGTACACGGGGAAGCGACCCTCGGTCACGACCCGGAGGTAGAGCCAGGAGCGACTCCGACCCTGAGGGGGCTCGTCTGGGTCGAGCTCGGTAGGCTCGGCGAGGCGAACATGCTACCTCACAGCATAAGGGACCGTCTCGCACGCGGGCTCCTCCGGGAGGAACCCGAGATCTACCTGGGGAGCAGTCGAGATAACTAGCGCGGCGAAAACCCTCCTCCTGGTGGTGCTCCAGGACGCGGTGCTGGCCGCCATCGTGATAGCGATCTTCCTCACCGGGGTGTTCGTGCTGCGCAGCGCCGGACGCGAGGTCACCTACTCCCTGACCTCGCTGGGACTCAGGCGGCCACGCAACGGGATCCTGCGGGGCGTGGGGCTCGGGATCGCGACGGGCCTCGCGGGCATCCTGGTGGAGACCGTGGCGAACCCCATCAGCGTCCTCGTGCTCCGGCACTTCGGCTACTCGGCGAAATCCAGCATCCAGCAACCGTTCATGCAGGGGCTGGAGGGCTGGGTGCGCCAGAGCCCCGGGGTCGCGATCCCGGCGATGATCGCCGTCGTAATCCTCTTCGGGCCGGCCGTCGAAGAGCTGGTCTTCCGCGGGGCGATCTTCAACGGGCTATACCGCCTCGGGGCGCTGCTCTCATCCAGGCTCGCGATAAAAGGCGGGCGGGGCGTGTCCTTCTGGGTGGCGGCGATCGTATCCTCCTCGCTCTTCGCCCTGCTGCACCTGGAACCCGTGATCTTCCTCTCCATCTTCGTCCTCGCGCTGCTTCTGTGCTGCGTGTTCTTCCGCACCGGGAGCATTCTGACCTCCTTCGCCGCCCATGCCACCTTCAACTCGCTCGCCGTGCTGGTCATCATACTCGACGGGCTCGGCGTGCTGAACGTTCCGGTCTGAAGCCGGCCGGGTCCCCTTCCGCAGACGGTGTATCCGGTGTATCATTGGTAGTCGTATGGTCCGCCCGCCCCGTGCTCTTGTATAGGGGTATGAAAGGTAGTGGGAATGCCCGGTTCGAGACGCCACCTGCTGTTCTTCTGGTGGTTGGTCGTGATGCTGGGCGTTCTTCTGGTCTGCGGCGGCCGGGTCCGTGCCCAGTCAATCCCCGCCTCCACGCCGGCGACGGCGTCCACCGGGGACTCCGGCGCCCCTTACACCCCGGGCGTGCAGGGTGAGACGAGTCCGCAACCTGATACGCCATCGGCCCAGGACGCGACTTCGGCCGACCCGGCCACCTACACATCATCGCCCACCAGCAACGGCGAGCCGCCCCCGGCACAGGAGACCACCGGAGAGGGAAGTGCAGTCCCCGAGGCGGGTACACCTCCAGATGAGGCCTCCTCGTACCCGGCCTCCTCCTCGCCGCCGTCCGCCGAGGGAGGCGCCACCCCGCCCGCCGCGGAAGAATCTGGCCCCCCTCCGCCACAGGAGAACCCCGCATCCTCCCCGGCG
>NZ_JAQKGV010000041.1 GCF_028617075.1 Rubrobacter calidifluminis
GGGAGGGGGCGTTCTGTCGGATAGGAAGCTCAGGACGCTGGTGCCACTGTACGGGGCATGTCTCAGCGCGGGGACTTCTTTCAGCGTGATGTTCACCGGAGACCTGCGGGGGGAGGCGGGTGGGCTTCTGGGGCTGAGCGGGAGCGCGTTCGCGCTTTTTGCCGGGGCTGTCCTCGTCGGCGTGATGTCCGCTTCGGTCCGCCGCCGGCGGATGATTCTGACCGTCGTGTGCGGGGCGCTCTACACCCTGGTCTCCGTCTACGGCTTCCCGCCGCTCTCTCCTTCCGGGTGGAGGGCGCTCGGCCTGGAGATGGCCCGCGACGTCTACGAGGCGGCTGGGATGATGTACCTGGAGAAGGTCCCCTACGACCTCGCCCCGGGACTGTTCTTGATCTTCCTGCCGCTGGTGGTCCTGCTCGGCGCCACGGCCACCGCTACCACCCTCCGGGCCGGGAGCCCGGTCCTCTCCATGGTGCTGCTCGGGCTCTCCATCGGCGTGGTGAGCACGGTGAGCTTCGAGGACGGTATCGGGCCGTACTTCGCGTCTTTCGTGGTCTGTGCTGTGCTCCTGATCTCCGCCGAATCCTCCGGGCCTGTCGGCGGGCGGCGGATAGGGCGCGAGTTGGGACGAGGGGAGTTCGTGGTGCTTGCCATCTCCGGGCTCGTGTTGGCTCTTCCACGCCTGCCGCTTCTCGACCGCCTGATACGCCCGGGGCTCGTCGACTGGACCAAGCTCGGCACGAGCCTCCGGCAGACCTCGCGGCTCTCCGCCCAGGCCGACGTCGGCAATTACCTCTCCGCCGGGCGTGAGGCAAGATTGATGAAGGTCCGGAGTAGCCGGCCGCTGTTCTGGCGCGGGGGCACGCTGGACCATTTCGACGGATTCAGGTGGTCGAGCACGGTTGGGGCAGAGGAGGGTGTCGGGACTGACATCTACCCGGGCGTCGAGACGGAGGACGTCTTCCAGATCTTCGAGATCCTGGACGCCCAGACGAACCTGATCTTTGGGGGTTACGAGATAGTCGAGACCTCGGTGCCCGGCGCGCGCCGCCACGCCGACGGCTCGTGGTACGTCGGCCATACCCTGCAGAAGGGGACCTACTACAGGGTACTCTCCAGGGTTCCCCAGCCGACCGCCCTGCAGCTGCAGCTCGCCGGGACGGATTATCCCGGTGTCGTGAGGGAGAAATACCTGCAGCTTCCGGACGGTCTGCCCGAGAACCTCGTCAGGGTTGAGAGGGAGATCCTGCGCCGCTATGGCCCGCGCACCCCTTACGACAAGGCGCGCGCGGTCTACAGCTACCTCAAGTACGATGGCGGCTTCACCTACAATCTTAACGTCAACTACAAGGCCGGCAGCGAGCTGCAGGAGTTCCTCGCGCGCAGGGAGGGGTTCTGCACCCAGTTCTCGAGCACGATGGCGCTCATATGCCGCAGGCTCGGGGTACCCACGCGCAACGTCTACGGTGCGACGACCGGGCAGATGATCCGTCCTGATGAATACCTCGTCAGGGGCGAGAACATGCACACCTGGGTCGAGGTCTACTTCCCTGGCGTCGGCTGGTATCCTTTCGACCCGACGCCGGGCTTCGTGGTGACGTCTGCGATGGATAGGAACGCTCCTGCCCCACAACCCCAGGTTTCTCCGGCGCAGGAGGACCAGGTGCCCAACTCTCCGGGCTACCAGCGGCAGCTGCACGAGGCCTACAACGGCCCCTCGCAGGAGAACTCGAAAGGCAAGGAGAAGACGCGGGCTAAAAGCGGCACGCGCCACCGTCGGCGCAGCCCGCGCCGCTCCGACGAGCAGGAGGGCGGTGCTCTGCCCTGGGAGATCCTCCCGGCGATCCTGGTGGCGCTGCTCGCGGCCTCGCCTCTCTCCAAGCGGGCACTGGTGCGCGGGGAGGCTCCAGAGACCCTCTACAGGGATCTCGTCGGCAGGCTCGAGGACGTGCTCCCGCCGGGGAGGGCCGGGATCGCTGACTCACCGGCATTCACGCCCACCGAGCGGTTGCGCCTGCTCGCCGCCGAGACCTCCCTCGACGAGAAGCCGTTCGAGGAGTTCGCCGGGTACTACTCCGGATATCTCTATGGAGACGATGCCGGGGTTGACCGCGCAAAGATCGTCCGGGCCTACCGCCGGGCCCTGCGCGCCTTCGATGCCCTGCCCCGCTGGAGGCGGACGACTGGCCTCTTCAACCCCACCTCACTCGTTCACAGAGCGGGCGGGAGCGCGAGACGGCGTCTCGGCGGCCTCTTGAAGAAGACGCTCCCGGCCCGGCTGCGACGGGCGAAGGAGGCGCTGCGGCGCGCCCTCGGACGTTGATATGTCCCGCGAGCGGTGTAATAATCAGCGTGCGCAGGTAAAACCAGAGCCCGCTACAGCACATTCCCCTGGAGGTGCCGATGGAGCAGAAGCAGGAAACCATCCTTACGATCACCGACGCGGCGGCCGAGAAGGTCAAGGCACTCATGGCCCAGGAGGGCGAGGAGGACCTTGCGCTCCGTATCGGCGTGCGTCCCGGCGGCTGCAGCGGCTTCCAGTACAACATCTACTTCGACGACGAGGTCCAGGAGGACGACGAGGTCTTCGAGACCAAGGGCGTCCGGGTTCTCGTCGACGCGATGAGCGTCCCCTACATCATGGGCAGCGAGTTCGACTACGTCGACGGGCTGATGGGCGCGGGCTTCACCGTGAACAACCCCAACGTCCAGGGCTCCTGCGGTTGCGGAGGGTCCTTCACCTGCTAGGCTAGAGCCGCAGCGGAATGGTCGTGAAGGCCCGGGATGTCCCGGGCCTTCTCTCTTGCCTCCTTCGGAGGGAGGCGCTATACGAGGGGGATCATGGGGAACTCTGCTTTCACCGAGCCTGGAGGAGAGCGGTACTTCGAGGACTACGTCGCGGGCTCCGTGCACGAGCTCGGAACGGTCAGGGTGGAGGAGGACGAGGCCATCGACTTCGCCCGGCGGTTCGACCCGCAACCCTTCCACACCGACCCCGAGGCCGCGAAGGAGACGGTTTTCGGTGGTCTGATCGTGAGCGGCTGGTACACCGTCTCACTGATGATGCGCCTCTACGCCGGGCGCTACCTCTCCAGCGTCTCCAGCCTGGGTTCTCCCGGCGTGGACGAATTGCGCTGGATCAAGCCGGTACGCCCCGGAGACGAGCTCTCGGTGCGGGTGAGCGTGCTCGAGACCCGACGTTCGCGCTCTAAACCTGATCGGGGGATCGTTCGCTCGCTGATCGAGGTTCTCGATCGGCGGGGCGAGGCGGTGATGAGCATGAGGGCGGTCAACCTCGTCCTGCGCCGCCCGGAGCGTTAGCGTTCTTCCGGCGCTCCCAGCTGACCGGAGAGCCGGGATGCAGAGCCCACGACGGCGGGAATGCTCTTCTGTATGAAACCTTCGTCGAGACGAAAGGCCGGCCCGCAGATGCCGACCGAGGCGACGACGCTCCCGTCCGCGTTCACAACGGGCGCCGCCACCCCCCTCACGTCTTCCCTCCACTCGCCCCAGTTGACCGCGTAACCCTGCCCGCGTATCTTCTCCAGCTCCTCGAGCAGGGAGCCGGCCGTGGCGTGCGTCCTGTCGGTGTAGCAGACGAGCCCTTCGGAGATCATGCCCTCCACCAGCGCCGGGTCGGCGTGCGCCAGCAAAACCTTGCCCGTCGAGACGCAGTGCGCCGGACAGCGGTCACCTATCTCCGAGACGACCTGCACCGGCCTCAGCCCGTTCACCTTCGCGATGTAGACCGCCTCCCTCCCGTCGAGGACGGCCAGATGAACCTCCTCGCCGGTCTCGTCCCGCAGCTCCCGCATCAACGGCAGCGCACGCTCGGGTAGGCTGAAGTGGTTCGCCGCCAGCCGCCCGAGCCGGATGAGGCGGCTGCCGAGCCGGTAACGTCCGCTCCCTTCGTCCTGTAGCACGTACCCGTGCCGCTCCAGCGTCGCGAGCACCCGGTAGACGCTGGCTTTGCTCACCCCGAGCTCTCCCGCGAGCTCGGTGACGCCCCACTCAGACTTCGCTCCCTCAAAGCACCCCAGAACCCTCAGCCCCGTCTCGAGCGACTTCAGGATCTGTGCCCTCTCGTGTCCGCGCGCTCCCGTCACTCTCCTCCCATGAAAAACAAGGTTTCTAAAATCAGTATAGAAAACGCGTTACATACGCGTCAAGCGGGTTGAACAGAGCCCCATACGGCGCTATTCTGAAAAAACAGCAAAGATGTTTCGTATAAAGAAAAGAGGTGGGGAGTGGAGACCGTACGGGAACGGGTCGGGGGGCTCATCGGGCGGAGCCACGGGCGGGTCGAGGACCGTCGGCTGCTCACGGGCAGGGGGCGTTTCATCGACGACATAGAGCCGGTCGGGAACGTGGCGCATGCTGCGGTGGTACGCAGCACGCAGGCGCACGCGCGGATAGTCTCGGTGGATGCGGGGGAGGCGCGGCGGGCGCCTGCGTGC
>NZ_JAQKGV010000042.1 GCF_028617075.1 Rubrobacter calidifluminis
ACACCGCAGGCCATCGGAACACGATGAGCCCCACCCCCGCCACCAGAAACGGCGCCCCCGCCACCACGTAACCGAGTATTTCTATCATGGTAGAATTTATTCTCACATATGAACGAGAAGGAAGCAACGGAGCTGGTTTCGGTGGAGAGGCTGGGAGCTCGCATCCGGGAGTTGAGGAGGGTGCGGGATCTCACGCTGGTCGAGCTTGCGGAGCGCAGTGGGGTGAGCCGGGCGATGCTCTCGAAGGTGGAGCGGGGGGAGAAGAACCCGACGCTGGTGGTGGCGGCCAGGATCGCGGAGGGTTTCGGGATGTCGCTCTCGCAGCTCGTGGGCAGCGAGGAGCGGCGCGAGCTGGTGGTCGTGCCGAAGGAGCGGCAGATGGTGATGCGAGATCCAAAGAGCGGATTCGAGCGTCGCCTTCTCACCCCGGCTTTTGCCGGACGCGGGGTGGAGTTCATAAAGAACGTCATCCCGGAGGGAGAAAGCTCCGGGGAGTTCCCGCCGCACAGGAAAGGCGTGGTCGAGCACCTGGCGGTCGAGCGTGGGAGGCTGAGGGCCGTGCTCGGCGGCGAGGAGTATCTCCTGCGGGAGGGGGATGCGATGTACTTCGAGGCCGACCTGCCGCACCGCTTCGACAACGCCGGAGAAGGCGAGTGCAGCTACTACCTGATCATAGACGCCGGCAGGGCGTAGCCGGGGAGGCCGGGTATCGGGCGGGGCGCCGTCGGGTCTGTCGTTCCGATCGACCGGTCCCTCTGAGCTATACTTGCGCGGAAGTTCTCTGCCAGATCACAGGAAGACCGGAGGGTTAGATGTCGCAGACCGTCTCGATGGACAAGATCGTCGCCTTCTGCAAGCGGCGGGGGTTCGTGTACCAGAGCTCGGAGATCTACGGCGGCATCCGCTCCTCCTACGACTACGGCCCTCTCGGGGTCGAGATGAAGCGCAACATCAAGGACGAGTGGTGGCGCAGCATGGTCTACGCCCGCGACGACGTGGTGGGCTTCGACTCTGCGATCATCATGCACCCGAAGGTGTGGGAGGCCTCCGGGCACGTTGAGACCTTCAACGACATGCTCGTCGAGAGCCGGAGTTCGGGGAGGCGCTACCGGGCCGACCACCTCATCGAGGAGGCGACCGGGATGGAGGTCGAGGGGCTCTCCCCCGAGGAGCTCACGCGCATAATCCAGGAGGACGAGCGCATCAAGGACCCGGTGGACGGCGGGCGAGACTTCACGCCGGTCAGGCCGTTCAATTTGATGTTCGAGACCTACACCGGTCCGGTCAAGAGCCCGGAGAACGTGGCGTATCTCAGGCCGGAGACCGCGCAGGGCATCTTCGTCAACTTCAAGAACATCCTGCAGACCAGCAGGGTCAAGGTTCCCTTCGGGGTCGCCCAGCAGGGCAAGTCGTTCCGCAACGAGATCACGCCGGGCAACTTCATCTTCCGCACCCGGGAGTTCGAGCAGATGGAGATGGAATTCTTCGTCAAGCCGGGCACCGACGAGGAGTGGCACGAGTACTGGATCGAGGAGCGCTACGAGTGGTATCTCAGGCTCGGGATGAACCCCGAGAACATCCGCAAGCGCGAGCAGAGCGACGAGGAGCGCGCCCACTACGCGACCCGCGGGGTGGACATAGAGTACAACTTCCCGTTCGCCGGGTGGTCGGAGCTCGAAGGCATCGCCAACCGCACCGACTACGACCTCAAGAAGCACGCCGCCTACTCCGGCACCAACTTCACCTACACCGACCAGGCGACGGGCGAGAGCTTCATCCCCTACGTCATCGAGCCCGCCGCCGGTCCTGACAGGATGATGCTCGCTTTCATCGTCGACGCCTACACCGAGGAGGAGGTCGCCGGGGAGAAGAGGGTGGTCCTCAAGCTACATCCGCGCCTCGCGCCGACCAAGGCCGCGGTCTTTCCCCTGACCAGAAAGGAGCCCGTCGCGACCATAGCCCGCAGGCTCTACGAGGATCTGCGCGGCGACTACCGGGTCTTCTACGACGAGTCCGGCTCGATCGGCCGGCGTTACCGCCGGCAGGACGAGGCGGGCACGCCTTACTGCGTAACGGTCGACTTCGACACGATAGAGGACCACAAGGTGACGATCCGCGACCGCGACACCCTGCAGCAGGAGCGCATCCCGATAGAAGGGGTGCGCGAGCGGCTGAAAGAACTCATCTCCGGCTAGAGCGAACCAGGATCACCCGCGGCGGTGCTTCCCGACTTCGAGCCTGAGGAGGGGGCTGCGCCGCCTGCGCGCGAGGACTCCGGCGAGGGCCGCCCCGAGCACGAGCCCTCCCACCCCCGTCAGCAGAGGGAGGGCCCGCCGCAGGACGGCCCTCCCTCTGCTGACGGG
>NZ_JAQKGV010000043.1 GCF_028617075.1 Rubrobacter calidifluminis
CGGATACTGTTGGTTTATTCATCAGCGACGCTGCATACTCCAGGAAGCAGCCCCGAGAGCCACCTTCCTGGAGGGCAGAGAGTTATGTCTATGCACCCCAAACCGATCGGTCCCGTCCCAGAAGATACCGCCCGTGTCGCCAGGGCTGCCTTTCCCAAAGGAACAACCTACATACAGATGCGCGATGCGCTCGGAGCCATCTACGAGGATGAGGACTTCTCAGAGCTCTTCGAGGTGCGCGGACGTCCCGCCATCGCGCCGTGGAGGTTGGCTTTGGTGACGTTGATGCAGTTCTCTGAAGGGCTTTCAGATAGACAGGCGGCGGAAGCTGTACGCGCCCGTATAGATTGGAAGTATGCACTCGGCCTCCAACTGACCGATCCCGGCTTCGACTTCTCGGTGCTCTCGGAGTTCCGTTCGCGGCTGGTTGAAGGCGGTAAGGAAGAGTTGCTTTTGGAGAAGCTCCTTGAGGTGTGCAAGGAGCGCGGCTACCTCAAAGTCCGTGGCAGGCAGCGCACCGACTCGACTCATGTGCTTGGTGCTTTGCGCGTCTTGAGTCAGCTGGAGCAGACGGCGGAGACGATGCGGGCCGCCCTCAACGCTCTGGCAGCCGCAGACCTGGACTGGCTCAGAGAGCACGCCGATCCGAAATGGTTCGAGCGCTACGCCAGGCGCATCGAGGATCAGCGGTTGCCCAAAGGTAAGGAAGCAAGGAAAGAGTACCTGCAAACTGTGGGCGCTGATGGGGCGCGGCTTCTTGCACAGCTCGATGATCCTCACACACCGCGAATTCTAAAGACGCTCGGTGAAGTCGAGATCCTGCGCCAACTCTGGGAACAGCGCTACGTTCAGAGTCCTGAAGGAGAGCTGCGGGCGCGCGACCCAAAAGAGAGGCCTGAAGCCGCCTACTGCATCGAATCTCCCTACGAGACGGAGGTTCGCTACGCTACCAAGCGAGGGATGAGTTGGATTGGCTACAAAGTGCATCTGACGGAAAGTTGCGACGAAGGGCTGCCGCATCTGATCACCAACGTCCACACCACTGCGGCCACCGCCACCGACGTAAAACAGCTTTGTGCCATCCAGGAAGGGCTTGCAAAAAGCGGGCTTCTGCCCGCCGAGCAGTTGGCGGACGCCGCCTACGTCTGTGGCAGCAACCTGGTTTCGAGCCACGCCTGCCGGATCGATCTCATCGGACCGACCTACGAAGATCGCCAGTGGCAGGCAAAAAGAGGCGAAGGCTTCGACGTAGCAAACTTCAGCATTGACTGGGAAAAGAAGGCGGTAACCTGCCCACAGGGGCGGAAGAGCATCCGCTGGTCCGAAACGAAGACGGCTCGGGGTCGAAGTATGATCCACATCGACTTCTCCCCAAATGATTGCGCTGCGTGTCCGAGCCGCCCGTCGTGCACCCGGGCCAAGAACCTTCCCCGCACCCTCACTCTACAGCCAAAAGAAGAGCACGAGGCTATCCAGTTTGCCAGAGAGCGTCAGAAGAGAGAGGATTTTGCTGCCCTCTACTCTCGGAGGGCGGGCATAGAAGGAACGATCTCACAAGGAGTAAGGGCCTTCGGGTTACGTCAAGCTCGCTACCGGGGCTTGAAGAAGACCCACCTGCAAGAACTGGCCACTGCGACGGCGGTTAACGTGGGACGGATCGCTAACTGGCTCAACGGTGTTCCTACCGCCGTAACTCGGCGCTCCCGATTGGCGGCTCTGGCTCCGGTGAGCTGATCGTGGCTCTCCGGCGAATAAACCAACAGTATC
>NZ_JAQKGV010000044.1 GCF_028617075.1 Rubrobacter calidifluminis
AGCGGACTATCTCGACCTTGTTCTCGGTGAAAAACCTCACCCCATCCTTGCCCGTGGCGTGCAAGTCCCCATAGAAGGATTTCTTTATCCCGTTGAACGGCATGAACGCCATCGGCGCCGCTACTCCTATGTTGACCCCAAGCATCCCCGCCTCTATGCGCTCTCTGAAGTGCCTTACTGCCGCCCCACTCTCGGTGAAGATCGAGCAGGCGTTGCCAAAGGGTGATCCGTTGGTGAACTCTATGGCTTCATCCAGGTCGGGCACACGGACTACGGAGAGTACCGGCCCAAAGATCTCTTCTCTTGCTACCCGCATCTTGCCTGTTACCCGATCGAGGATCGTGGGCCCAAAGAAAAACCCTTCTTCTCTCGGTGGAATCCTCCCATCGAGTACTACTTCGGCTCCTTCTTGTTCTGCGAGGTCTACGTAGGAGCGCACCTTCTCTCTGTGGGAGTCTCTTATGAGGGGGGTAAGCTCGCTGCCTTCTTCGTAGCCAGGCCCTACCTTCATCTTACCTGCGGCTTCTTTTACCGCTCCTACGAGCCTGTCCTGCTCTTCTTCTTTTCCTACGGCTACAAGAACGCTTCCTGCCAGACACCTCTCTCCTGCGTTGCCATACGCTGAGGAGATGATGTTCGGGACAGCCTTCTCTAAGACCGCATCGGGCAGGACGATCATGGAGTTTTTGGCTCCCGCTAAAGCCTGTACCCTCTTTCCATGTGCGCATCCTTCTCTGTAGACGTATTCTGCTACAGGCTGAGATCCTACAAAGGAGATGGCTTTTATCCCGGGATGGGTGAGGATGGCATCAACCACCTCTTTGGCCCCGTTCACTATGTTGAAAACCCCTTCGGGCAAACCTGCCTCAAAGAGCAGCTCCCCTATCCTCTGCGAGCACAGAGGTGTCCTCTCGGAGGGTTTCAAGATGTAGGTGTTGCCCGCCCCTATGGCTATGGGAATCGTCCACATCGGCACCATGCACGGAAAGTTGAAGGGTGTGATCGCCGCTACCACCCCCAGAGGGTAGCGAAAGGAGAGGTTGTCTATCCCCCTCGCCACATCCCTCACCGTCTCACCCATCAAGAGGGTGGGCATCCCGCAGGCAAACTCAACCACCTCTATCGCACGCCTGACCTCTCCTGAGGCATCGTTTCTGTCCTTGCCGTTCTCCAGGGTGACAAGGGAGGAGAGCTCATCGAAGTTCTCCTCCATGAGCATCTTCAGGCGAAAGAGGATGCGTGCCCTCTCGACCACCGGGGTCGAAGACCACTCTGAGAAAGCCTCCTCCGCTGCCCTTACTGCTCTTTCCACATCCTCTTTTGTGGAGAGGGGGGTTTGGGCTATGACTTCTGCTGTAGCAGGGTTGTAGACGGGCTCTGTCGGCAGATCCTCCCTCTTCTGCCACTCCCCCCCGATGAGGTTGCGCACCTTCCA
>NZ_JAQKGV010000045.1 GCF_028617075.1 Rubrobacter calidifluminis
TCTTCTTCTACTACCGCCAAAGAGAGCATCGACCTCTCGTTGTAGCTGTAGCCGGTGTAGGTGGAGACTCCTACCACCCGCCCGTCTTTCTCTACCCTGTCGTAGGGCAGCGTGGCGTAGTTAGAGAGTGGAAGGTCTATGTACTTGGCGGGCAGGTCTTCTTTCTCGAAGAGGCTGCCGAAGGCTTCTTTTACGTCTTCTTTGTCCCACACGAGCGTGACTTTCCTGCGTGTGGGACGCTCTGCCATCTCCTGGAGGGCTTCTCTTCCTACGAAGTCGTGGTCGAATTTCACAAAGCGTCCATACCCCAGCTCGTAGGGGGTGAAGTAGTAATCTTCTATGTCCTCGGAGTCGTAGCTTCCTCCTAAAGAGGCTTTCGCTTCGTAGCCGTCTGCAGGGAGCCACTCCCTGTAGGTCTTCAGCTTCTCCCCGGTGTAGATGGCGGGACAGGGTGAGGGGATCCAGCCGGATTCGAGCGTGTTGGTGGCGTATGTCCTCGAGCCTACCTGCCTTAAGCCAAACTCTTCTCCGGCTTCTACTATGGCTTCTCTTATCTCTTCTTTCTCTTCCCAGGGACCGAAGATCTCAGCCCCAGGCTGCCCGCTCATCCCGTGCCTCAGCGCCCGTACTTTCCTGCCGGCTATGTTTATCTGGTACATGTTGAAGAAGGCTACCTCGGGAAGCGGTCCTCCGTTTAGCTTCTCGAGCAGCCCGGCTGCGTTGGGACCCTGGATCTGGTAGCGGTAGAGCCTCCTGCGCTTTTTCGGGTTGGCCGCGTAGCGCTCGTCTCGCTCCACCTCCACCTCGTACTCACCACTTCTTGCGTGGTACTCAACCCAGTTGTGCGCCGTGGGCCTCCCAACCAGGCTCACCCTCTCCTCCTCGAGCCCAAAGAGAATCGCATCCCCTATGACATAGCCCTCCGGGTTGCACGCAACGAACTGCTTGGCCTTATCCTTCCCAAAGCCCTCAAAGCTGTTTATCCCAAGCTCGGAGAGAAGCCTCTTTGTGTCAGGACCCTCTATGTAGAGGTCGGTCATGTGGTAGGACTGGTCGAAGAGCACGCAGCTCTCCCTCCA
>NZ_JAQKGV010000046.1 GCF_028617075.1 Rubrobacter calidifluminis
TCGCCCTCTGCTCGCTGGCGAAGGGCGGAAGCGTCGTCCTGGCCGGCGACCCCAGGCAACTGCCCCCCATCCGGCAGGCCGCCCCCCCCGCTCGGCCTCGAGTCGATGGTCGGATCGGTCTTCGCCTTCTGCGAGGACGTCCACGGCGTCGAGCCCATCATGCTGGATACAAACTACCGCTCAAGCTCCATGCTGGTCAGCTTCTCGCTCGAGGCCGGCTACCGGCGCACGCTCAAAAGCTTCTCCCCCGAACTCAGGCTCAACCTCCTCGATCCCCTGCCGCAGGAGCGCCCCGATGGATGGCCCGAGGAGCTCTACTGGACCCCGGAGTGGGCGTCGCTGGTGGATCCCAACCTCCCGGTCCTCTGCTTCGTCTACCCCGAGGGCCGAAGCAGCCAGTGGAACCGGTTCGAGGCCGACGCCGTCGTCGCCATCATCGCGCTGCTCCGCGGAAGGGCGGCGGGGCTCTCGGGCGAGCGGGATCCCGCAACCGGGGATATGCTGCCCCGCCAGGATAAACCTTATTCTCCACCGGAGTTCTGGAAGAAGGCGATCGGGGTCGTCACCCCCCACCGGGCGCAGCAGGGGCTCATCGCAGGCCGGCTCCAGCGTACTTTCCCCGACGAAGACCCCAACCTCATCCGGGACGCCGTGGACACCGTCGAGCGCTTCCAGGGCCAGGAGCGCGACCTCATCATCGCCTCCTACGCCCTCGGCGACCCCGACGCGATAGCCGACGAAGACGAGTTCCTCATGAGCGCAAACCGCTTCAACGTCATGGCCTCCCGGCCGCGGGCGAAGCTCATCGTCTTCGTCTCGCGGGAGGTAGTGGACCACCTCCCCGAAGACCCGGACATCCTGCGCGGCTCGCGGCTGCTCAAGGTCTTCGTCGATTCCTTCTGCCGCGAGGAGCGCCCCGCCAAGCTGGGCTTCATCGAGAACGGAGAAGCAAAGGCGGTTCCGGGAACG
>NZ_JAQKGV010000047.1 GCF_028617075.1 Rubrobacter calidifluminis
TGCCATGCCGATGACGATAGGGGTACCGAAGGAGATAAAAGACCAGGAAGGGAGGGTGGCGCTGCAGCCAGACGGCGCAGCGGAGCTCACCCACCACGGCCACAGCGTCCTGATCGAGAAAGGAGCAGGAGAAGCCTCAGGCTTTGCCGACGAAGAGTACCTGCAGGCCGGAGCAAAGATAGAAGAAGACAAGAAGAGACTCTTCTCTTCTTCCGATCTCATCCTCAAGGTCAAAGAACCCCTGCCCGAAGAATACCCCCTCTTCAAAGAAGGCCAGCAGCTTTTCACCTACCTTCACCTGGCAGCCGACAGGAAGCTGACCGGGTTTCTGCTAGAGAAGAAGATCTCCTCCATAGCCTACGAGACCGTAGAGCAAAAAGACGGCACGCTGCCTTTGCTCGCACCGATGAGCGAGGTGGCGGGCAGGATGAGCGTGCAGGCGGCAGCCCACTGCCTGGAGAGCCCGCAGGGAGGAGCGGGGCTTCTTTTGGGAGGAGTACCCGGCACCCCTGCGGCCAAAGTCACGATCATAGGAGGAGGAGTAGTAGGCACAGAAGCAGCCAAGATAGCATTAGGGATGAGAGCCATAGTGAGGGTTATGGACATAAACCCCAAAAGACTCTCCTACCTCTCGGACATCTTTGGAGGAAGAGCGGACCTTGTGATCCCGAACAGAGCCCGCCTTGCCAGCTACGTAAGAGAATCCGATGTGGTCATAGGAGCGGTACTGGTACACGGAGCGAAAGCCCCAAAGCTCATAGACAGGAAGACCATAAGCCAGATGAGGAGAGGCTCTGTGGTGGTAGACGTAGCCATAGACCAGGGAGGGTGCTTTGAGAGCAGCCGCCCCACCACCCACACCCA
>NZ_JAQKGV010000048.1 GCF_028617075.1 Rubrobacter calidifluminis
GAAACCCTCCGAAGAACTTGACCGGATCGTCGAAGAGTGCGGTGGGATCCCCGCGATCGCGGACGTATCGGATCCACACGCTGTAGAAGAGATGGTCTCCCGGATCGAGGCTGAGGCAGGGCCCTTGGGTGTGCTGGTCTCCAACGCTGCATACATGGCGATGGGACCTTTCCTGGAGCAGAGCGAGGATGAATGGTGGGCCCAGATAAGGACCAACCTCTGCGGGACATTTCATCTCATCCGGTCCGTACTGCCCGGCATGCGGCGCCTCGGGAGAGGGAAGATCGTCATCGTAAGTTCCGAGTGGGGCGTAACTGGATGGTCGAACGCTACCGCCTACGCTGCCTCGAAGGCTGGGCTTATCTCCCTGGGAAAGACGCTGGGACGGGAGCTGGCTCCCGAGGGCATCTTCGTCAACGTGGTCGCTCCAGGGGTGACTGATACGCCGCAACTCGAGTGCGACGCCCGGGACGCGGGCATACCTGTCGAGGAGATGAGGGAACGCTACGCGGCAGAGAGCCCCATCCGCAGGATAGGGAAGCCGGAGGAGATCGCGGCCACCATCTCCTTCCTCGCCAGCAGCAGATCCGACCCATTCGTCGGACAGGTTCTACAGCCCAACGGGGGTACGACGAGGTGCTGGGCGTGAGCCTGCCCTCACCCGTGATCGGCGGGTGCGCGAAGCAGCCTGGAGAGCCTCGCAACTCCCTCTGGACGCGGGCCGAGCTCCATCAGAGCGTCTTCGATCTCTCGCACTCGGCTCCAGTCGAATACCCTTGCGGCGTTGGAACGAAACTTAACCGCGAGCTCTTCGTCCGAGAGCGGGTTCTCGGGCCCTCCCCGGTTGTGCCGGA
>NZ_JAQKGV010000049.1 GCF_028617075.1 Rubrobacter calidifluminis
ACTCTCCGCCCGCGAACCGCTCACCCCGGAAGAGGTCGCCATCCTGACCGGGGAGCCCGACCCGGGGGCTACCGCCGGCTCCTGAGCAGCGAGATCAGGGCCTCTCGCGGGATGATCTGCACCTCCATGCCACCCTCCAGCCGCTCCGGAGGGGGACTCAGGGCCACGTACCTGACCTCCTCGTCCTGAAATTCGAGTATTTCGAGGAGCCTGCGGGCCGAAACCTCCTCGGGGCGCCAGTCTCTCCCGAACTCTCCGGTGGAGTCGAGGAACTCCTGCGCCTCTTCGACGGAAGAGAAGAGCGGCACCGCCTCGCCGTCCTCGAGCACGATGGCCAGAAGTTCGTCTTCGCCTTCCGGTCCGCCGACGATCACGACGTGCGACGCCGCCTCCATCGCGGCCCGGCGGTGTCTCTAGGACGTGGCGGGCTCCGTCCCCGGAGGCGGGGTGATCCCGATGCCCGGTCCCTCGGGTGTGTCCACCTTGTCGAGCGTGGCGCCGTCGAGCGCCTCGCTCACGGTGCCGGAGATGTGCAGCAGGCTCTCGCCCTCGTGTTCGACGACCTGATCGTCGCCGCGCGGTTCGCCGGCGGAGAGC
>NZ_JAQKGV010000050.1 GCF_028617075.1 Rubrobacter calidifluminis
AGGTGAGCCTCTCCCTCGTAGATCTCCCTGAGCTCCTCAGCACTCTTGAAGGTGCCATCGTCCCGCACGGCCCTCGCCCACGGTACGTTCGCCGCTCCGGGGATGTGTCCTCCCCTCAACGCTCCCTCCTGCGGGTAGTCGGGCATGTGCAAAAGCTCACCCTTGTACTCCCCAGGGCTCCTGACATCAACAAGGGGTCTGCCCGCCTTCACGTGCTCCTCAACCTCGGCCTTGAAAGCCCTTATCTGTGTGTCATCCCTCTTCGGGGTGGGATAGTCAGCTCTGGGAAAGGTGGGCACCTCCTGGGTCATCTCCCTGCCTTCTTCCTCCCACTTCTTCCTCCCACCATCCATTATCGCCGTGTTGGTGTGCCCGAAGAGCTCGAAGACCCAAAGAGCATACGTCGCCCACCAGTTGTTCTTGTCCCCGTAGAAGATGACCTTCGTCTGGGGTGTTATCCCCTTCTCGCTCATAAGAGAGGCAAACCTCTCCGGAGAGAGGTAGTCGCGGATGAGCGGGTCGTTGAGATCCTCAACCCAGTCTATCTTCACCGCGTTTGGGATGTGCCCCACATCGTAGAGCAAAACATCCTCATCACTCTCCACGATGCGCACGTTTTCGGTATCGGAGAGGTGATCTGCCACCCACTGGGTGCTGACCAGCTTCTCCGGATGGGCGTAGCCCTTCTCGCGTATCTCCTTCTCCACCTCGGCCATCTTCCTCAAATGCCTCCTT
>NZ_JAQKGV010000051.1 GCF_028617075.1 Rubrobacter calidifluminis
CCCGCCATCACAAACGCACCAAACCTCAGCCGGTTGACCCTCACCCCTGCAAGCCGGCTCACCTCCTGATTCGAACCAACCGCCCTCAGATACCTCCCAAGCGGCGTGAAGCTCACCACATAAGCCACAATCCCAACAACCACAGCCCCATACCAGAACCCCAAAGGCAAACCCAACACTCCGTAGTTGACCCAGCCACCAAACCCCTCAGCGTTCATGCTCACTAGCTGCATGTCTGTCAAAAACAGTGCTACACCCAACAAAAAAGTGCTCATGCCCAGCGTTACGACTATCGGGTTGATGCCAAGGAACACAACCACAAACCCGTTGATGGCCCCAGCAAACACACCAGCCAGCACCGCTACCACACAGGCCAGCCAGGGATCCCACCCATGAGACGAAACCAGAACCGGCACGATAACTGCACAAAGTCCCAGAACCGAAGCAATCGAAAGATCCACAAACTCCCCAACAAGCAACGTGCAAAAAAGAGCGAGCGTCAAAAACACAAGATAAGTCTGAGAACCAAAAATCGTCGTAAAAGTACCCGAAGACAAAAACCGCGAAGGCTCAACAACAGCGAACACCCCAGCCATCAGAGCCCACACGCCAAGTAAAGCGACGCGAGCCAGAAAACTCTCAGAGAGCCCCTTGCCCTCCACGGGACGGCCAGACACA
>NZ_JAQKGV010000052.1 GCF_028617075.1 Rubrobacter calidifluminis
GGGATCCTCGCCCGCCAGCCCAGAGAGTGCAGGCGGCCCACATCGAGCAGCTTGCGTGGGGTGCCATCTGGTTTTGTGCTGTCAAAGCGTATCTCTCCCTCGTAGCCGACCACCTCCCGGACTAGCTCCGCGAGCGAGGCTATGCTCATGTCCCTGCCCACCCCGACATTGACCGGCTCCTCCGCGGAGTAGCGCTCCATCAGGAAGACGCAGGCGTCGGCCAGGTCGTCTGCGTGCAGAAACTCCCTCCGCGGCCTGCCGCTGCCCCAGACCACCACCTCCTTTTCCCCCCGCTCCTTCGCCTCGTGGAAGCGGCGGATGAGGGCCGGAAGGACGTGGCTGCTCTGGGGGTCGAAGTTGTCGTTCGGGCCGTAGAGGTTGGTCGGCATCACGCAGATGAAATTGGCTCCGTACTGCCTGCGGTAGCTTCTGCACAGCTCTATGCCGGCTATCTTGGCTATGGCGTAGGGCTGGTTGGTCGGCTCGAGTGCTCCCGTGAGGAGGTACTCTTCCTTTATGGGCTGGGGGGCATGCCTGGGGTAGATGCACGAACTGCCAAGGAAAAGGAGCTTTTTCACCCCGTGGCGGTGGGCGGCTTCGATGACGTTGAGCTCTATCGCGAGGTTATCGCGGATGAACCCGGCCGGGCAGGTGGCGTTGGCGAG
>NZ_JAQKGV010000053.1 GCF_028617075.1 Rubrobacter calidifluminis
TGAAGAAGGCGAGGATGCGTGCCCTGGAGGAGGACACGTCCGTGAACGCGGTCCTGCGGGACTACCTCGAAGAGTACGCCGGCAGTAGACGGGAGAGGCGGGAGGCTGGCCGCAGGCTGCTGGAGCTTGCCGAAGACTCCGGCATGAGCAGCGAAGGCAAGGGGTTGCCCGGGCGGGAAGACCTGTACGACCGTAAAATCGCGCGTGGCCGATCCGCGGGTCCGCTCTAGGTGATCGACGTGCCTGCGTTCCTGGATACAAACGTACTGGTCTACGCCTTCGACTAAGGGGAGCCGGAGAAACGCGAGGTGGCTCGCAAGCTTGTGAGCGAGCATCTCATCGAGGGCGACGGGATGTTCTCGGTGCAGGTCCTGCGGGAGTTCTACTCTGCAACCCGCAAACTGGCGCACCCGCTCCCGATCGGGAAGGCCGTAGAGGCGGTCGGCTATCTGGCCAGGTTCTCACCGATAGCCGAGGATGCCCGGATGGTGGTCGGAGCGGCCCATCGCAGTCGGGAGCTGGCGCTCTCCTTCTGGGACGCCCTGATCGTGGAGGCCGCGCTCCGTGGAGGGGCGGACCGCATTCTGACCGAAGATCTCCAGCACGGGCAGAGGATCGAAAGCCTCACCATCGAGAACCCTTTCCTGGAGAT
>NZ_JAQKGV010000054.1 GCF_028617075.1 Rubrobacter calidifluminis
AGGCGAAGACCGATCCGACCATCGACTCGAGGCCGAGCGGGGGGGGCGGCCTGCCGGATGGGGGGCAGTTGCCTGGGGTCGCCGGCCAGGACGACGCTTCCGCCCTTCGCCAGCGAGCAGAGGGCGACGCGACTCCAGCAGCCTCCCTTTCCGAACATCTTCCTTACCCACCCGATAAAGCAGACCAAGACCCAAACCTGCAACGGACACCTTGACAGGAGGACAGAGGACCAGGTACTATTCACAAGTAAATAGTTCATAAGTTAATCTATAGGTGTTCCACCCTCCGGTGCTCTACAGGCTTCGAGGATGTGGAGGAGTGGAGGTGAGGTTGAGTTGACTGGTGGGGAAGGAGTGAGATTGGGATCATGGGTATGATCAGGAGGGGCAAACTTCCCGCGATGAGGCTCGGTCGTGTTGTGTCTGGCCGTCCCGTGGAGGGCAAGGGGCTCTCTGAGAGTTTTCTGGCTCGCGTCGCTTTACTTGGCGTGTGGGCTCTGATGGCTGGGGTGTTCGCTGTTGTTGAGCCTTCGCGGTTTTTGTCT